>JAPLTJ010000093.1 GCA_026398175.1 Verrucomicrobiia bacterium
AATTTGAGATCGTTTGTCTCTGGTTACATGATGATAGCCTCTGGCCATGATAATCTCCTTGGTTTTGACACCTTAAAGATACCATCATCATGTAGCCTTTCTATTTTTTTTCACGTGTTGCACTTCGCGGTTGAAAGGGCCCTTTATGAAATCCTCTCCTCTCGTTTGGTTCATCACCGGAACCTCTCAAGGCTTTGGGCTCGAACTTGTCCGAGCAGCCCTGGATCGAGGAGACAAAGTCATTGCCACATCACGAACGCCAGGAAAAATTCAAGCAGTTTTTCCCAATCTTGAGGAACAGCTTTTAGTTTTGTCGGTTGATTTGACTGATGTCGTTCAAGTCAAAGAAGCTGTTGCAACAGCACTCGCTCAGTTTGGACATGTGGATGTGCTCGTTAACAATGCTGGACATGGACTCTTAGGAGCTATTGAAGAATCTGATGAGACAGAAATTTCAGAACTTTTCCAAATTAATCTTTTTGCTCTCATGAGAGTGACAAAAGCTTTTCTACCCCATTTTCGGGAACGCAAGAGTGGTCACATTGCTAATCTTTCCTCGATTGCCGGGCTCACGGTTCTTTCTCCCGGTTTAGGAATCTATAATGCTACGAAGTTTGCCGTGGAGGGACTATCCCAAGCATTAGCGCAAGAGGTGTCTCCATTTGGAATTGGTGTGACCATTGTTGAGCCAGGAAGATTTCGAACCAACTTTTTAGGAGATTCTTTAGCAACCTCTCCAAAAAATATTGATGCCTATGCCCCTCTTCACGAGAAGATGTCTGCTCAACGAGAGACGGGTCATCGCGCGCAACCGGGCGATCCAGCGTTGGGAGCGCCAGCGATTATCAAAGCCGTTACTTCCGAAAACCCACCGCGTCATCTTCTTCTTGGGAGCGATGCCTACCAATCTGCGATGAAGCAGGTTCATGCTTTGAAGAGCGAATTCGAAACGTGGAAGGAGCTCACTTTTTCAACGGATATTAAGCAATAAGAGTTGAAACATTTTTTAGTTTAGGAGAGGCTCTTACACCTTTTGCTTCGCAATCAAAAGCGTTTAACACTCCATGAACCTAGTATCAAAAAAGAAACTGAGTATTTTCAATTTAGTAATGATTAACGTCATTGCGATTGACAGTCTTCGCACCCTTCCGATGAGCGCAGAGTATGGATTTTCGCTGATCACCTACTATGTGTTGGCGGCGCTCCTTTTCTTTCTTCCCACGGCGTTGGTCTCTGCTGAGCTCGCTACAGGTTGGCCAGAGACAGGCGGAATGTATGTTTGGGTTCGCGAAGCTTTTGGCCGGCGCTTTGGATTTTTTACCGTTTGGCAGCTTTGGTTTAATAATGCCTGTTGGTTTCCAACGATCATGTCCTTTATCGGAACAACGTTGGCCTATGTTATCAATCCACAGCTCGCCAATAGCAAAGTTTATATGCTTCTCGTTATGTTCTCATTTTTTTGGGGAGCAACATTTCTTAACTTTCGAGGCATCCATGCTTCCAATTTTCTAAGCGCATTGGCGGCCATGTTGGGAACGCTTCTTCCCATGCTCTTTATCATTACGTTAGGAGTTGTTTGGGTTTTGATGAAAAAACCGCTGAGCGTTGAAGTTAGTTGGCAGAGCCTGATTCCTGATCTCAGCAAGATTAACAATCTCGCGCTGCTCATCGGCGTTTTCTATAGCCTTGTCGGTATCGAAATGTCAGCGGCTCACGCTGGAGAAGTAGAAAATCCTCAACGTAATTATCCCAAGGCCATTTTATGGTCAGGTACGTTGATCTTAATCAGTCTAGTTCTTTCGTCGCTCACGATTGCTTTTGTTGTTCCAAAATCTAAAATCAATCTTCTTGCAGGGCTTTTGCAAGCATTTGAGGTTTTCTTTTCCTCTTTTCATATCAGTTATATCATGCCTTTTATGGCGCTGTTAATCGCGCTGGGAGCCATGGGGGGAACCAATGCCTGGATTTCAGGGCCGAGTAAAGCACTCCTCGTTGCCTGTGATGATGGATTTTTCCCTGGTAAACTTGGTTATAAAAATAAACATGGTGTTCCTGTCAACATCCTCTTGATGCAAGGAATTATTTTTTCGATTCTCTGCAGCCTTTTTGTTTTGATGCCAACGATTTCCAGTGCTTTTTGGCTTTTGACCAACGTTACTGCTATTTTAGTTCTCACGGTCTACATTGCGATGTTTGTTGCTGCTATCAAGCTGCGCTACAAATATCCCAATATCCCTCGCCTTTTTAAAATTCCTGGTGGTAAGTTCGGACTCTGGGCAATTAGCTTAATTGGAATCGGCAGCTGCACCTTCGCCATCTGGGTTGGTTTTTTACCTCCAGCTCAAATTCCCGTTGGCAATGTCTTCACGTACGAACTCATCGTGATAGGTGGCGTTCTTTTCAGCTACCTCTTCCCGCTCGTTGTGTTTGAGCTGCATGAGCGGATGGAGAAGAAAAAAATTATTTAATATCTGTCGAATGAGTCACCTCGCGCCAGGCTTCAAATTCACGACGCTGCGCATCGAGATGTTCGATGGTATCTTTGTAGGCGTCAGGTCCGAGAAGCAGATGGAGCGGAGGATGCTGTGAGGTGACAGCATTGACGATGGCTTCTGCGCCAAGTTTGGGATCACCTCGTTGTGTTTGATGTTTTCTCTCTATTCTGCCTCGAAGGGCCCCAACAGTTTCTTTATAATCATCAATGATAGTTGAAGTGAGAACTGCTGATGTGAAAAAATTCGTTCGAAATCCTCTTGGCTCGACAATGGTAACATTAATTCCGAGTGGCTTGACTTCCTGTACGAGTGCTTGAGAGAGGCCCTCTACAGCAAACTTCGTTGCATTATAAATACCAGCACCAGCATCAGATGTTAAACCCCAAACAGAGGAAATATTGACAATATGTCCGCTGCGGTTTTTTCGAAAATGAGGCAACACTGCTCGTGTCATGCGAAGAAGAGCGAAGACATTGATTTGAAAAAGTTCTAAGATTTCTTTCTCACTCTCCTCTTCCATCGCTCCTATGAGGCCATACCCTGCATTGTTGACAAGAATGTCGATCTTCCCAAAAGTTGCGATCGCTACTGCCACGGCTTCTTCTATTTCGGAGACGCTATGAAGATTGACTCGTAACGCCAAAAGTCGATCGGAGCAATTTGGAAAAGTCGCTTCCACTTTTTCAGGATCGCGTGAAGTAGCAACAACGCTATCACCGCGTGCCAATGCCGCTCGGACGAGCTCAGATCCAAAGCCGCCAGATGTTCCTGTGATGAACCAAGTGAGTGGAGATTTTTTCATGACACCAGGCTATCAGATTGCAGATTGCAGGTTACAGGAAAAAGATAGGGAAAGCTCTCCTCCTTACCTCGAGTCTGGTCCATGGGGTTAGAGCATTTTTAAAAATTCTATAATTTGCGTTCAGCAATTCTAGCGCTCTCCCCTCTCATTCAGGAAAATCTACGCGCACCTTTCCTGCCTTCACTTGTTCCAAGATTTCTTGGCGGCGACAAAATGTGAGCATGAAAGCGACAAGTTTGGCGGCGTGGCAGCTGCCGGATCGACTGCCGAAGGCAAGCCCCCGCGAAGGGGTGAGCCTTACGGGAGCGAGCGAATTGCATTCATGAGACTGTTTTAGTAGCGATAATGCTCCGGCTTATATGGCCCTTCCACTGGGATATCAAGATAGTCAGCTTGCTCAGCCGTCAGCACGGTCAACTTGACGCCGATTTTTTCTAAGTGTAAACGAGCTACTTCTTCATCAAGTTTTTTTGGCAAGATGTAAACGCCTGGTTTATATTGCTCGCGATTTTTCCAAAGATCGAGTTGAGCCAATGTCTGATTGCTAAAGCTATTACTCATCACAAAACTTGGATGGCCTGTGGCACAACCGAGGTTGACGAGACGTCCCTCTGCGAGAAGGAAAATTTCATTTCCAGCTGGGAAGGTGTATTTATCAACCTGTGGCTTGATATTTGTTTTTTTGATACCAGGGAAAGCGACGAGATTATCGACTTCGATTTCGTTATCAAAGTGCCCAATGTTGCAAACAATCGCTTGGTCTTTCATCTTCTTCATGTGCTCGAGCGTGATCACTTTGAAGTTGCCCGTAGTAGTGACATAGATGTCGCCGCGACCCAAAGTTTCTTCGATCGTAGTGACTTCGTACCCTTCCATGGCTGCTTGCAGTGCATTGATCGGATCAATCTCAGTGACGATGACGCGAGCTCCTTGCCCACGCAATGATTGAGCACAACCTTTACCGACATCGCCATAACCACAGACAACGGCAACTTTTCCAGAAATCATGACGTCAATTGCACGATTGAGTCCATCAACGAGCGAGTGACGGCAACCATAAAGATTATCGAATTTGCTCTTCGTCACGGAATCGTTGACGTTAAAGGATGGAATTAAAAGTTTTCCTTGCTCGTGAAGTTTGTAGAGACGATGCACGCCGGTCGTTGTCTCTTCAGAAACGCCTTTCCAATCTTTGACCATTTCATGCCAGCGTGTTGGATTTTCGGCATAAACTTTTTTCAAAAGGTCTTTGATCACCTGCTCCTCATGATTGCTAGAAGGAGAGTTAACCCAAGTGTTGTCGCCTTTCTCGAGCTCATAACCTTTGTGAAGCAAGAGTGTCACATCGCCACCATCATCAACGACAAGCTCAGGGCCTTTGCCACCGGGAAAGGAGATGGCCTGATAAGTGCACCACCAATATTCCTCGAGTGTCTCCCCCTTCCATGCAAAGACAGGAGTTCCTGTGGCGGCGATGGCTGCCGCCGCTTGGTCTTGAGTTGAAAAAATATTGCAGCTTGCCCAACGGATCGTTGCGCCAAGCTCTTGAAGGGTTTCAATCAAAACGGCCGTCTGGATTGTCATGTGCAAGGAGCCTGTGATGCGGACACCCTGGAGCGGTTTGTCTTTCGCATATTTTTTGCGAATGCTCATGAGGCCTGGCATTTCTTGCTCAGCAATGGAAATTTCTTTGCGTCCCCATTCGGCAAGGGAGAGGTCTGCTACTTTAAAATCGTTATTGGAATTAGACATAATGGTAAGGATAATGAGTTAAAAAATGATGGCTGAAAATAATTACGCAATCTTCGACTTCATCTTTTTCATGATGGAAGCTGCTTCTTTTTTTAAAGAATCTACCTTGTCGGTGCGCTCCCAGGTGATGCTATTGAGGTCATCGATTTTTCCGAAGTGACCATAGTTGGTTGTCTTGGAATAAATAGGCCGTTTGAGTTTTAAGATTTCGATAATATCAGCTGGTTTAAAGCGGAACGTTGCTTCGATGGATTTTTTAATAACTTCTTCAGGAATAGTTGCTGTTCCAAAAGTATCGATATGAATGCTCACAGGATCAGCACAGCCGATAGCATAAGCAAATTGCACTTCGCATTTTTTAGCGAATTGGGCAGCGACAACGTTCTTAGCAACGTAACGTCCCATGTAGGCTGCCGAACGGTCAACCTTGCTCGGATCCTTTCCAGAAAAGGCGCCGCCGCCATGACGTCCCATCCCACCATAAGTATCAACAATAATTTTCCGCCCTGTAAGACCAGTGTCTCCTTGAGGACCACCAATGACAAAGCGTCCTGTCGGGTTGATGAGGAACTTTGTTTTTGAAGTGAGCATCTTCGCTGGAATAACTTTTTTGATAACCTGATTGATCAAAAATTTTTCGATCTCTTCATTTTTTGCCTCAGCGGTGTGTTGCGTCGAAATAACAACATTAACAACGTGCGTTGGAATTCCATCTTCATATTGCACGGAAACTTGAGTCTTAGCATCGGGACGAAGCCATTTTGCTTTGCCCGCTTTGCGCAACCGTGTCAACTCGCGGCCCAGGCGATGCGCATACATGATTGGTGCTGGCATCAGTTCGGGCGTCTCATCACAAGCATAACCGAACATCAAACCTTGATCCCCTGCTCCCTGCTCGCGAACTGTTTTTCCTTTGCTCTTCCGCACATCAACTCCTTGAGCAATGTCGTCGCTTTGTGAAGTGATGATGTTATTGATAAAAATTTTCTCGGCATGAAAAACATCATCGTCATGGACATAGCCAATCTCAGAAATGACATCGCGAACAATTTTGTTAATGTTGAGGACGCTATCGATGCTTTTTCCTTTGTTCTTAGGAATGCTGATTTCGCCTCCTACGACAACAATATTGCTTTTGGCATAGACCTCACAAGCCACACGGCTGTTGGGATCAATCGCTAAACAAGCATCTAAGATAGCGTCAGAAATGGTATCACAAACTTTGTCAGGATGACCTTCAGCAACAGACTCGGAAGAAAAAATAAAATTTTGAGGCATAGAATAGAAATTTTTTAGATGTTTGAACTTATCAATATATTTGTATATATAAATATGTATGTCGTCAATTCTTCATCTCATGCGTCTGCTTTCGGAGCCAACTCGGCTTCGATTGATTCTGCTTCTCAATGAAGAAGAGTTAACGGTTGCCGAACTCCAGGAAATTTTGAGTATGGGGCAATCGCGCATCTCTGCAAGTCTTGCCCAACTGCGTCGTCAAGGAATTGTCACCGACCGTCGCGTTGGAAAAAATAGTTACTACACGGTTGTCTCTTCTTTATTGAAATCACTGGGAGAAATCCTCCAGAAAGCCGCAGAGGAACTTCCTGAAGCTGATCGTGACCAACGAGCGCTCAAGCTTGTTTTAAATAAACGCCGCGATCGTGCCTCAGAATATTTCGAAAAGTTGGCTGGCAAGTTTGGCCACGCTTATGTGCCCGGACGCTCGTGGGAAGCCTTAGCGCACGGGCTTCTCCGCCTGCTCCCACCGCTCGTCATTGCCGATCTCGGCGCTGGCGAAGGAACTTTATCGCAACTCCTAGCGCGCTCTGCCAAAAAAGTTATTGCGATTGACAACCTTCCCAAGATGGTGGCTTTTGGGAAAAAACTTGCGAAGAAAAATGGATTCAAAAATTTGGAGTATCGACTGGGTGAAATTGAAGCCCCTCCGATTATAAAAAACTCGGTCGACATCGCCCTCTTCAGCCAAGCGCTGCATCATGCTGTGAGCCCACAGCGCGCCGTGGATGCCGCTTTTAAAATTCTCAAGCCAGGAGGAAAAATTATTATCTTGGACCTACTGAGTCACACCTATGAGCAGGCAAAGGAACTCTACGGCCACGTCTGGCTTGGTTTCTCAAGTGTAGAATTGCACACGCTTTTAACCAAAGCCGGTTTTAAAAATTTAGAAATCCAGATCGTCTCTCGCGAGCCACAGGCGCCCCATTTCCAGACGATCTTGGCGACTGGAGAAAAAGAAAAATGAGTTACAGGGGCAGAAGCGAGAAGAGATTCACAGAATACGGCAGGCCGGGGGGGCAGTATTCTGTGAATTTCTTGCAGGTTTGTTTACTGCTTCTACTTCGCTTCCGCTATCAACTGCTGCTCTGCATCCGTCCAATCAGAGACTGGGTCACCATCCCACCCAAGCTGCTGGCGACGCTCACTAATAAAATAAGCGCGCAGAGCAATTTTCTCTTGAGAAAGAGTTGTTTTTTTTGGTGTGGCCTTAGAAGGGGCGTTGCTGCTTGATGCAGTTGCTTTGTTGAAATTTGATTTGGTAGAAGTTTTTTTATCCATAAGATTATTTTTTATGAACGAGGAGATGAGGAAATGCAAATTCTTTTTTCAAAAAAAATCGATCCAATCTTGACAAGTGTCGATCCCTTGTCTTTTAGTTGAGACTCTTAAAAACTCATTTCTATTTAAATTTCATGAAAGCAACAAAACAACTCCACGATCTCGGGCAAAGTCTTTGGCTTGATAATATCACTCGCGATATCCTGAATGATGGTACGCTCAAAAAATATATCGAGGAGCTTTCCATAACGGGGTTGACCTCTAACCCAACAATTTTTAATCACGCTATTAAAAACAGCACCTCCTACGATGCAGGGATTCGTGATGCGATGAAAAAAGGACTCAAGGGAGAACAGCTCTTTTTTTCATTAGCAGTTGAAGATCTCACGATGGCAGCTGATTTCTTTAAACCGATTCACGAAAGAACGCATGGAATCGATGGATGGGTTTCGCTCGAAGTCTCTCCCCTCCTCGCCTATGACACGGCAACAACAACAAAGGTTGCAAAAGAATTACATCAAGAAGCGAATCGTCCTAACCTTTTTATTAAAATTCCAGGAACCAAAGAAGGATTACCTGCTATTGAAGAGTCCATCTTTGCTGGCGTGCCAGTGAACGTGACATTGCTTTTTTCGTGCGAACAATATTTAGCGGCTGCAGAAGCTTATCTTCGCGGCATTGAGCGACGCATTGAAGCTGGATTGTCACCTCATGTGTCATCCGTAGCCTCTGTTTTCATCAGTCGTTGGGATGTAGCAGTAGCTTCTAAAGTTCCAGAAAATTTGGTGAACAAATTGGGTGTTGCTGTTGGAGAAGAGTGCTACAAAGCCTACTGCGCTTTGATCAGCTCTCCACGCTACTTAAAAGTTCTTAACTCGGGAGCATCTGTACAAAGGCTTCTCATGGCCAGCACCGGAACCAAAGATCCTAAAGCTCTTGATACGCTCTATGTCTCAGGATTAGCAGCTCCCTTCACCATCAATACGATGCCAGAAAAAACGCTCCTCGCTTTTGGCGATCATGGTCAAGTTACTGGCAGCATGGCTGCAGATGGAGGAGATTGCGATGACACTCTAGCGGCATTCACGAAAGCAGGCATCAACCTGAAAGAGTTGGCTGCCACTCTTCAAAAAGAAGGAGCAGATTCTTTTGTGGCTTCTTGGAATGACCTCATGAAGGTGATTGATTCTAAAAGTGGAAGCATTTCTTAATTGAGATTTAAAACATTTTTAAAAAATGACAAAAAAACCAAAAACTAAAAAATCGCCAGTCGCTGGCAAGGAAGCGGCGAAGCCAGTTGCAATAAGGCCAGTGAAGGACGTTAAATTGAAAGTTCTCGTCATCGATATTGGCGGAACACATGTCAAGATGAGCTGCAAAGGGCATAGTGAAATTAGAAAATTTCCTTCTGGTCCGAGAATGACCCCTAGTTTCATGATTAAGGAGATTAAAAGACTAACTTCTGATTGGAACTATGATGTCATCTCTATGGGATGCCCGATGCCAGTGAGGAACGGCAAGCCCATTAAAGAACCGGTCAATCTTGGAAATGGATGGGTTGGATTAGACTACGAAAAAGCCTTTGGTTCTCCTATTAAAATTATTAATGATGCTGCCATGCAGGCTCTAGGAGACTATGGAGGAGGGAGAATATTGTTTCTTGGTTTTGGAACTGGCCTTGGATCAACTTTGATCGAAGAGGGAGTTATCGTTCCTTTAGAGCTTGCTGAACTTCCCTACAAAAAAGGAAATTTCGAAAAATATACTGGCAACAAAGCTCTCGAAAAAAAGGGAAAGAAAAAATGGACTAAAGAAGTTTGTAAAATAATAGAACTTCTTAGAGCCGCTTTGGAACCTGAAGAAATCGTGCTCGGCGGAGGTAATGCTATCAACCTGAAAAAAATACCCGAAGGGTGTCGCGTTGCTGAAAATTCGAATGCTTTTATTGGTGGATTCCGTCTCTGGGAGCATCCTCCTGGAAAGCCGACAGCGGTGGCTAAAAAAGTGAAGAGTAAAGAGTGAATTATTTTTCTTCAGTTATCTAAGTAATCATCAGTTTTCTAACCAAAATCAAAAACCATGTTCTCAAACGCTTCTCTTGCCACTACAGAGCGCCCATCTTGGAAGGCTCTTAAAACTCATCGTAATCTCTTCGATCAAAAGTCGCTAAAGCAACTTTTTGCAGAAGATCCGCAACGAGGTGAAAAATTAACAGCGGAGGCTGCTGGAATTTTTCTTGATTATTCCAAAAATCGCATCAACGAAGAGACCCTGTCTTTGCTTTGCCAATTGGCTCAAGAGTCCTGTCTAAGCGATCGCATTGAGGCAATGTTTCACGGAGATAAGATTAATATTTCTGAAAATCGTGCCGTGCTTCATGTCGCTCTTCGCGCTCCTAAAGGCCAAAAAATCATGGTTGATGGAAAAGATGTGGTTCCCGAGGTTCATGCTGTCTTGGAAAGAATGGGTGCTTTTAGCAAGAAGGTTCGCAGTGGTGAATGGAAAGGACACACTGGCAAGCGGATTAAAAATGTTATCAACATTGGCATTGGCGGTTCCGACCTTGGTCCCGTGATGGCCTACGAAGCGCTCCGCCACTACAGCGAGAGGTCGATGACATTTCGGTTTGTTTCTAATGTCGATAGCACCGATTTTGTAGAAGCTACTCACGATCTTGATCCCGCTGAAACACTCTTCATTGTTTCTTCTAAAACTTTTGGCACACTCGAGACCTTGACCAATGCTCACAGCGCGCGTGATTGGCTGCTCGCAGGATTAGGCGGCGATGATAAAGCTATTGCTAAACATTTTGTTGCCGTTTCAACGAATGCTGAAAAAGTTTCTGCTTTTGGAATCGACACGCAGAATATGTTTGGATTTTGGGATTGGGTTGGGGGTCGTTACTCGATGGATTCTGCGATTGGACTTTCCACGATGATTGCGATTGGGCCTGATCAGTTCCAAGAAATGTTGGCCGGCTTTCACGAGATGGATGAGCATTTCAGAACAGCTCCTTTTGAAAAAAATCTTCCCGTGCTCATGGGGCTCTTGGCTGTTTGGTACAATGACTTTTTTGATGCACAAACGGTAGCGGTCCTCCCCTACGATCAATATCTGAAGCGCTTCCCAGCCTACTTGCAGCAGCTCACGATGGAGAGCAACGGAAAGCATGTCACGCTCGATGGCAAAAAAGTTGATACACAAACAGGGCCCATTTATTGGGGCGAGCCAGGCACGAATGGCCAGCATTCTTTCTATCAATTGATCCATCAAGGAACACGTCTGATCCCGTGTGACTTCATTACTTTTTATAAAGCTCTCAATCCACTGGGACGTCATCATGACTTGCTTGTTTCAAATGTCTTTGCCCAAGCAGAGGCGCTTGCTTTCGGAAAAACAGCAGAGCAAGTTCGAGCAGAAGGAACATTGGAGAAGCTCATCCCCCATCGTGTCTTCGAAGGCAATCGTCCTTCCAATGTCATTCTGGCTGATGCATTGAGTCCTAAGATGCTTGGAAAATTAGTCGCTCTCTATGAGCACTCGGTGTTTACGCAAGGAACCATTTGGCATATTGATTCCTTTGATCAATGGGGCGTCGAGTTAGGAAAAGTCTTGGCTCAAGCGATCATCCCTGAGCTGGAGAGTCCGACAGCGCCTGACTTAAAGCATGACAGCTCGACGAATCATTTGATTTCGCTTTATCGCGAGAAAAAATAATTAACCAACCAAACATCATTCCCGCGGACGAGGGAATCCAGGTGAAGGTCAATTCAAGTTTGAGTAGTAATGTTAAAAACATTTAAAATGATCGATGGGAATCAAAAATACTTTTACCAAAACAAAAATAAAGATCAACAGTCGCTGGATTCCTGCGTCCGCAGGAATGACGGTGGTGCAGGTTAAATATTGCTAGTGTTTATTTTTTTCTGTTGATTTTTTTTATCCCTTCCATCGCTTCCATCCCTGTGAATACTTCTTCTCGAAAACTCGCCCCATCCATTCTTGCTGCTGATTTTTCTCAATTGGGAAATGAAGTGCGCGCTGTTGCAGAAGCAGGAGCTGATCGCATTCACATCGATGTGATGGATGGACACTTTGTTCCCAACATTTCAATGGGAGAACCTGTGATCCGGTCGCTCCGCCCAGTCACCAAGCTTCCTCTTGAAGTTCACCTCATGATCACCAATCCCGATGCTATCATGGATGAATTTGCCGCAGCAGGCGCAGATACCTTCATTGTCCATTACGAGGGGAACAATAATTTGCATCGCACTATTCAAAAAGCAAAGCAGCTCAAAACAAAGATTGGTGTTGCCATTAATCCAGCTACCCTTGTCTGTGTCTTGGATGTTATCCTTTCAGAAATCGATTTAGTCCTCGTGATGACGGTCAATCCTGGATATGGCAACCAGCATTTTCTTTCTTTCACTTTGGATAAAATTAAAAAAGTCCGCCAAATGATAACTGATAAAAAACTCAACTGTGAAATTGAAGTCGATGGCGGAATTATTCCAGAAACAGCTGCACAGGCCGCACAAGTGGGCGCGACCGTTTTTGTTGCTGGTACTTCTATTTTTAAATCACCGCTTGGCATTCCTGCAGCCATGCAAGCGCTTCTTTTTTCATCACATTAATTCAAACCTCAACCTTAAATTCAAATCTCAACCTTAACTTCTTATGAGTACAAAAAAATCAATGCAACTTGGAATGGTCGGTCTTGGACGTATGGGCGCAGGCATGGTGCGACGCCTCATGCGTGACGGACATCAGTGTGTCGTCTTCGATTCTTTTGAAAAGATGATTGCCCCTCTTGTAAAAGACGGCGCAACCGGCGCGACGTCGCTGAGCGATATGGTTTCTAAATTAGCTACTCCACGTGCTGTATGGCTCATGGTTCCAGCGGCAGTGGTTGATGAAACAATCAAAGAACTCCTTCCTTGCTTGAGCAAAGACGATATCATCATTGATGGTGGCAATTCTTATTATGTGGATGACATTCGCCGCGCTCAGGAAATTGCTGCAAAGGAAATTCATTACGTTGACGTTGGAACTAGTGGCGGCGTCTGGGGCTTAGAGCGTGGTTACTGCATGATGATTGGTGGTGAGAAAAATATTATTCAACACTTAGATCCTATTTTCAAAACACTTGCTCCAGGAATTGGTGATATCTCACGCACCGAAGGCCGCCCTGCTAACAAAGGTACTGCTGAAGAAGGTTACCTTCACTGCGGTCCTAATGGAGCCGGACATTTTGTAAAGATGGTTCACAACGGAATCGAATACGGCATCATGGCTGCCTATGCCGAGGGATTGAGCATTATTAAAAATGCTGATATCGGAAAACAGAAGCATGACATTGATGCTGAGACAACACCTCTCCGCGATCCTGAGCATTATCAATATGACATGGATCTTCCCGAGATTGCTGAAGTCTGGCGTCGTGGTAGTGTCATTGCCTCGTGGTTGCTCGACCTCACGGCCAATGCTTTTGCCGCAGATCCTCATTTAGAAAAATTTGAAGGACGCGTTTCTGATTCTGGTGAAGGCCGCTGGACAATTAAGGCTGCCATTGACGAAGGTATTCCTGCCCCTGTTCTCTCTGCCTCACTCTACAACCGCTTTAGCTCTCGTGGAGAAGCTGAGTTCCAAAATAAAATTCTTTCTGCGATGCGTTTTGGCTTCGGCGGGCATCTTGAGAAAAAAAGTTAACGCTATTTGCTACGCTACCGTCATTCCTGCGTCCACAGGAATGACGCCTAGGCTATTATATAGCACATTATTATAATTCTAAAAATCCACCATCATACCTCACAGCCTTATTTATGGAAAACCAACCTTCTGACGCTCTTGTCTTTTTTGGAGCAACCGGTGATTTAGCTTACAAAAAAATCTTTCCTTCCTTACAGGCTATGGTCAAGCGAGGAAAATTAAATATTCCAGTGATTGGTGTCGCTAAAGCTGGATGGAATCTCGATCAACTCAAAGCACGCGCTCAAGATAGTTTGGAAAAACATGGTGGTCTGGACCCTGAGGCTTGGAAAAAACTTTCTAGCTTACTCCACTATGTCGATGGTGATTACAATGATGATGCGACTTACGCAGCACTTCGTAAAGAACTGGGTTCTGCAGTCCGTCCTGCTCATTATTTGGCAATTCCCCCTCTCCTCTTTGGTCTTGTGATTGAAAAACTCAGTAGCTCAGGTTGCGCCGGCGAAGAGGCTCGTGTTGTTGTTGAGAAGCCTTTCGGGACTGATTTAGAATCAGCCAAAAAACTTAACACTATTTTGTTAAAGGCCTTTGATGAATCCCGTGTTTTTCGTATCGATCATTATCTTGGAAAGCCAGTCGTTCATAACATGCTTTTCTTCCGCTTCGCCAATATCATTTCTGAATCTTTTTGGAATCGCGAATATGTCGAAAGCATTCAAATCACAATGGCAGAAGATTTCGGCGTTCAAGGACGAGGTAGCTTTTATGACAAGACAGGCACCATTCGAGATGTCATGGAAAATCACCTTTTTCAGTTGCTCACGAATATACTAATGGAATCCACTCCACGCCTCGACAGTGAATCGATTCGCGATGAAAAAGTAAAAGTCCTTAAAGCTATTCGTGCGCTTTCACCAAATGACGTTGTTCGCGGACAGTTCAAAGGTTATCTCGAAGAACCAGGTGTCGCTGCAAATTCCACAACAGAAACTTTTGCGGCCCTTCGATTGGAAGTTAATTCCTGGCGCTGGAAAGGTGTCCCCATTTATTTAAGAGCTGGAAAAAATCTGCCAGTGGAGTGCACTGAAATTTTGGTTCGCTTGAAGCCGGCTCCAACGATGTACACTGACTACGCTATTAGACAAAACTGCATGCGGATTCGCATCAGTCCTGAAGTTACCATCGCGATGGGAATTAATGCCATTAATCCCGATGATGAAACTCAAAGCAGCCCTGTGGAATTAGTCGCCAGCCATAAACCTGATTCTAAAGAAATGGCACCTTACGAGCGAGTCCTTAGCGATGCCCTCAAAGGAGATCAAACCCTCTTTGCTCGCGAAGACTATGTTGAAGAGGCTTGGCGTATCGTTGATCCGATAATTAAAGCCAATACGCCCGTTTATGAATACGACGTTCACTTATGGGGTCCTGCTGAAGTAGATAAAAATATTCAACCACAAGGCGGATGGCATAATCCGGTAGCCTAATTTTTATTCCTGTAAATTTCTTCTAAAAACATGAACCTGGAAATTTTTAACGACGCAGAAGCTGTAGCCAAGATGGCTGCAACTTTCATTGCTAATGAGGCTCGTGCAGCCATTCGAAAACGTGGGTCTTTTGTTGTGGCAATTAGTGGAGGGAAGACTCCTTGGATCATGCTTCGTCACCTCGCTGATGAAAAAGTAGAATGGGATAAAGTTCATCTTTTTCAAGTGGATGAACGGATCGCTCCTGCAGGGAGTCCTGATCGCAATTGGACTCATCTTCAGGAGAGCTTGTTGAGTAAAGCAGTCACCAAATCAGCACACCTCCATCCGATGCCTGTAGAGGACTCCAACTTAGAGGCTGGGGCCTCTTGTTATGCAGTGCTTCTTCACGATCTCACAGGGACTCCACCCGTTTTTGATTTAGTTCATCTCGGCCTTGGGCCTGACGGTCACACAGCTTCGCTGATTCCTCATGATCCTGTTTTAAAAGTTATCGATCGTGATGTTGCCCTCACAGGTCTTTATCAAGGCCATCAACGCATGACCCTCACCTACCCGGTCATTAATCGCAGCCGCAAGATTCTTTGGGTCGTGACTGGAAAAGAAAAACAAACGGCATTACAACAACTGCTCAACAAGAATAAATCGATTCCAGGTGGAAGTATTATTCAAACAAATGCAACCATTCTTGCAGATCAAGATGCAGCTGCAGCTTTAGCAGAAAAAAAACTTCCTCTTAAAGTTGGCATCGCCGCTGATCATGGTGGATTTGAATTAAAAAAAGATCTCATCAAACGTCTCCGTTTTGCAGGCTATGAGATTACTGATTTTGGAGCAAACGAACTTTGTTCTACCGATGATTATCCTGACTATGGAATTCCTTTAGGCGAAGCCGTCGTCTCAGGAAAATTGGATCGAGGCATTGCTATTTGTGGCAGTGGTGTTGGGATTAATGTTTGCATGAACAAAGTTCGAGGCATTCGAGCCGCCCTCATCAATGATCATTTTTCAGCACGTCAAGGTGTCGAAGATGATCACATCAACGTTCTCTGCTTAGGAGGACGAACAATAGGTCACGAAGTTGCTTGGGATTTAGTCCGAACTTTTCTTAGCAGCTCCTACAGCGAGGAAAAACGACACTTGCGACGTATTGGAAAAGTCGCAGCGCTGGAGAAGTAAAAAGAATAGAAGAAGATTCACAGGGATGGAAGCGATGGAAGGAATAAGGAAAAAATTATTATTTTTGGTTTTGGTTTTTTGAAATTAGATCTCAACAAATTTATCGATACGTTAAATTTTTTTCATTTCGATTTATAAAACTTCTTTTATCCCTTCCATCGCTTCCATCCCTGTGAATTCTCCTCAGCCTTCAGCCTCTCCTCAACCTGGAAAAAGTTATCCCCTCGGCTCAACGATGCACTTTCCATTAGGAGCAACGCCTCATGCAGATGGGGTCAATTTCAGTATTTTTTCCAAACATAGCACGAGCGCAGAACTTCTTTTGTTTGATGACATCAAAGACACTCAACCTGCGAGTGTCATCAAACTCGATCCTTGTACAAATAAATCGTATCACTACTGGCATGTCTTTCTTCCAGACCTTAAAGAAGGACAAATTTATGGATGGCGCATGGATGGTCCTTTTAATCCCAGTCGAGGGTTTCGCTATGACCATACTAAAGTTTTACTTGATCCCTATGGAAAGTGCATCGCCTATCCCCCTACTCGAACTCGCATATCAGCTGCTTCCGTCGGTGATAATGTTGATAAGGCCCTGAAAAATATTGTCATCCATTCCGGAAAATATGATTGGGAAGATGATACCCCTCCTCGGCATCCTTTTTCAAAGACAGTTATCTATGAAATGAACGTTGGGGCTTTTACCCGTCATCCCAACTCAGGAGTCTCTGGAGAAAAACGTGGAACCTATGCTGGTGTCATCGAAAAAATTCCTTACCTCAAAGATCTCGGCATCACAGCGGTCGAATTGTTGCCAGTCTTTGCTTTTGATGCAGAAGATGCTCCTGCCGGTTTAAAAAATGGATGGGGCTATCAACCACTCTCCTTTTTTGCGCCTCATCCACAATATTCTTCGCGCAAAGAGCCAATGGCGGCTCTCGATGAGTTTCGCGATATGGTCAAAGCTCTTCATCGCGCTGGGATTGAAGTCATCCTCGATGTCGTCTTTAATCACACCGCTGAAGGAGGCGTTAACGGTTCTACCATCTCATTTCGTGGACTATCCAATGAAACTTACTACATTTCAGGAAAAGATAAATCGACCTATTGCGATTTTACAGGCTGTGGAAACACACTCAATGCCAATGAATCAATCGTGCGGCGTCTTATCCTCGATGCTCTTTCTTATTGGGTCGAAGAGATGCATGTTGATGGATTTCGTTTTGATCTAGCCTCTATTCTCTCGCGTGATGAAGATGGAGTTCCCATGGCGAATCCTCCTATTTTATGGGACATCGAGTCCGACCCAACACTATCAACGATCAAACTCATCGCCGAAGCATGGGATGCTGGTGGTCTTTATCAAGTAGGAACTTTTCCTGGCGATGCCTGGCATGAATGGAATGGTCGCTTTCGAGATGATGTTCGTTCTTTCGTTAAAGGAAATGAAAATAGTATTCGAAGTCTTGCTTGCCGAATGACAGGAAGCCCTGACATCTATCTTCGCGAGGAAAGAGAAGCTGAACAAACGATCAATTTTGTCACCTGCCATGATGGGTTCACTCTCAATGATGTTGTTTCTTATAACGAAAAACATAATGAGGCTAATGGTGAGAGTAATCGTGATGGAAGCGATAACAATCTTAGTTGGAATTGTGGTCTTGAAGGACCAACAGATGATCCTGAAATTGAAAAATTACGGAACCGACAAATCAAAAACTTTTTAACGATTCTCTTTTTTTCTGTAGGCGTTCCGATGATCCTCTCGGGAGACGAAGTGCGTCGTACCCAGTCAGGTAATAACAATGGTTATTGCGATCTTGGCGAGTCAACATGGTTTGATTGGTCGCTCTTAGAAAAACATCCCGACATTTATCGATTTGTAAAACAACTGATCAAGCTGCGAGCTGATAAAAAAGTGCTGTGCGAAAACTACGAAGAAACGCTGCAAGACTTTCTTAAAGAAAAAGCGATTGAATGGCATGGGGTCACTTTAGGAGCGCCCGACTTAGAAGCAAACTCTCATACTATTGCAGCTACGATTCGCCATTTTGATGATCAAATGATGCTGCATATCATGATTAATGGTTACTGGGAAGATTTGACCTTTGAAATTCCAACCTTCAATGATGACCATGACCCGTGGCATCGCTCCATCGATACTTCCCTCGAATCACCTGATGATATTCGCCCTTGGCACGAAGCTCCTAAAATCATAGCAAATAGCTATGAGGTCAAAGCTCGGTCTATTGTTGTACTGGTTTCGTCTTCTCAAGTGTAGCTTGAGAACAGGGCTTTTTTAGCCTGTTTTTGGCTTTCTTAAGCGACTCAACTCAAGAAATTCTTTCATGTACTACAGAGAGAAGTGCTCGTTGGCCGCTATTTTATGAACTCTTTATTTTTGTAGCAACCAGTTTGTTTTTAAAGAGATTCATTTTAATTTAAGCAAAAATAGAAATAATATTCTGGGTGCTGTGCTCATAGCACCAACCTCAACAAACGACGATATAGGGCATCCTAGAGAGTTTTTAAGTTTTGAAAGAGTAGTTTTCTCAGCAAGTCACACGTCCGATCCATCGAGCCTTGATGTTCACTTAAAGCTTGAAGGCCTCGCTCCACGCTGGCTGCTGCTTCTTGGGGATTAACTAAAAAGCGTTCTGCTATTTGAATGATTTCTTCTTCGTTCCTAACTTCGGTCACCCCTCGAGTCTGACGCAGTTCAGAAATCAACGGTTCAACTTTTCCCATCGATGGACCAACTAAAACAGGACACTTTGAAACCAAGGGCTCTGCCGGATTGTGTCCCCCATGTGCCGTTCCAACTCCGAGACTTTTTCCCACAAAGACGAACGTTGCCGTCAGATACCAGGCATTGAGCTCGCCGGTGGTGTCCAAAATCAGAACTTCAGCACGATGAGGTGATTTTTCTGAACGAAGAGCGACAGAAATATTTTGTTTTGTAAAAAAGGAGACGAGTTCTTGCCGGCGCTCTACATGCCGTGGCGCGATAATTAGTCTTAGATCAGGAAATTTTTTTCTCAAAACAAGCCACGCCTTCACTAAAATTTCTTCTTCTTCGAGGTTATCAGTACTGCCTGCCAAAAAAACAGAATCCGTTTTTTCCCAACCAAGATTTCCAAAGACCTCATCAACATCTTTGGGTGGATCAACTAAAGGAACTCCCTGCTGATCATACTTCATGTTTCCTGTGATGCATAGACGTGATGCATCGACGCCTAATGAAAGCCAGCGCTCTTGATCCTTGGCTGAGGGAAGCGTAATCAGATCGAGCTGATTAAAAAATGGTTGAATGATCCAACAAAAGCGTCGCATGCGCGCCTCGGAGCGAGGTGAAAGGCGTGCTGTGACAATGGCTGTTGGGATTTTCTTTTTCTTCCCATAAAAAAGTCGCTGTGGCCAAACATCCCCCTCCACCATGATGAGTGCCGCTGGCTGAAAGCGATTAATCAGTTTGTTAGTGATCAAGAAAAAATCAATGGGATTTGTAATCGGTTCTAACCAGTCACTCGCTTGCTTGTTGGCAATGGCCAATGCTGTTGTCGTCGTTGTGGAAAGGAGAAATCGTGCCTCAGGATGTTTTTCTTTCCAACGGCGAATGAATTTGAGAGCGATTAAAATTTCCCCAACGCTCACCGCATGCACCCAAATTCTACCAGTCCCGATGCGCTCGCTGGTCTTGGCATCAAAGATGCCTAAGCGTTGAAAAAACTGCACATCATATCCCCCTCGCCTGAACATCCGTGGCAAATAACTTGGAAGAATGACAACAAATGCAATCGGAAAAAAAAGATTGTAAAGGAATTGGAAAATTTTCATGAGAGATTTTTCCTCCGCATGATGACAATCCGCGTCACACCATAAGTGCGGTCGATGATTTTTTCTAGTTCTGGAATTTCTGGAAGCAGTAGCTTTTTTTCACATTCTAAAATCAAAAGCCCCTCTTCGGCTATTGCCTTCAAAAGTTCTGGAGTCGATAACAACTTAGTAATCCAGTCTGAATCAGTGTTAGAAGGATAGGGCGGATCTGCAAAAATCAGATCAAAACAGGCTTGTTGAAATTTTAAAAAAGAAATGGCATCAACTTGTTTGATCTCTCCACGGAGTTTGGTGAGTTCTAAATTTTGGCGAATGACCTCGGTCGATTTTTTATCTTGATCGACAAAAACCACGGAATCAGCACCGCGGCTCAGAGCCTCAATCCCCATCGCTCCCGTTCCAGCAAAAAGATCAAGCACGCGAGTATTGGGGACACGATCGCCCAGGATTGAAAAAATGGCCGCTCGCACACGATCCATCGTGGGACGTGTGATCGAAGCTGGAGTTTTGAGCGTTCGTCCTTTGGCTATGCCAGCAATAACACGCATTTTAAAATTAAAATTTAAAAATCTGTTGGATTAAACCTTGCACATTACTATTGATGGCAGGAAGCGCCATATGTTCAAGCAGAGTGCTGTGAGGATGATCGAGAGAACCAGTGATTTCAAATGGGAGTGCCACAAAACCAGCTTCACCCGAAGGAACCAGCAAGGCAATAGGAAGCAATCCTTGAAGGCGTGATTGCAGCTTCGCATTCACTAACAACAGCGCGTTCAAATGAAGGACTCCCTCATAAGAAATGGTTCCATGCCCACGAACCATTAAATTATTAGAATGCAACTTGAGTGACTTCACAACCAACTGATGAGGGGTCACCGCGTAGGTCGCTACAGCCTCATCAAATTTGAGGAGCTGCAGTTCTTGGATGCCAAGGAGCTGGCCAATTTGAGCCAGAGGCCCACCAGACTTCAACTGCATGCCAATAACTTCTAGCATTCCCTCACCCTCTTTTTTTTCAAGATCCTCCAAAACACCTTTCATAAAAAAAGTTCCTTGGACCTTTCCTTCGATGGACGGCACTCCTTTGATCAATTCTTTGAGCGAGATCCCAGTAAAATGAATATTGAGTTGGTAAGGCGAATGCCCATTCTCTTCTTCTAATAAAAAGGATCCCGTCAACTTTCCATCGGCCACTTGACTAGAGAAAGGATCAATTAAAAAACTAGCAGCTCTTTTCTTGAGGTGGGCTTTTAAATATTCTAAAGAAAAACTGTTGTTCAAGGTCACTTTTCTAGCGCTCAAGATGCCTCCCCATTTCTCAATATTATTTAAAGATCTTCCCCAATATTGAGGCAGTAATAACCTCCATGTCGGCATAAAATCGAGCACTGAAACATCCAGCGAACGATGAGAAGCATCTGTTATCGCAACATGAGTGAGATGAAATCCCATAAAAGGATTAAAGGAGAGTTTCCCCATCGTGATTGGCATGCCCACTATTTTTTGAGCTGTTTGATGAAACTGCTCTTGCACTGTTGCAGATTGAATAATGAGATTGACCGATAGTGTTACTCCCGTAAGAGCAACAATAACGATTACTAAGATAAGTAGGATTTTTTTTGGAACAGGCACAGAAAAACCCTACCTTGACTCTCTTCAAAAGTGAATCGTTTTTAAAATGAAGATTTATTATTTTTAAAAATTTGTAGAGTCTGTTGATATCGCCTCTCATTTTTTCCAATAAAACTTATTCCCCCAATCAGTGCTATCCTTCTTTTAATAGGAACAACCGTTTCGCTTCAAGCTAGAGCGTTTTAAAAAAATTTATAGCCGATACAGTGCCAGGAACGAGGCGCGCAGACCCGCAGTGTATAGAGATACTCGAGGACGCGAGCACCGGAGTGACGCCGCAATGTGCGGCTATAACTTTTTTGAAAATGCTCTCTCTATTCCAATGTTTGGAGAAGGAGAGGATCCAGCTCGTCCAGGATCTGCTCTTCCCGCAGAATAAAAAGAAGCCGTAGGTCGTAGAGTTTCAGAGCCTATTTCAAGTAATGAAAATCAGGAAAGTGATTTGCCTCGACAAGATCAAATGCCAGAAATACAAGATCCTTCTATGGAACATGCTTCTCTTTCATCATCGGGAGCAGTGGGAGCATCTGAAGTTGTCATTCCTACAACCTCCGCAGAACAAGAACATCTCCAAGCTTCCGGACCAGCCGCTGCTGGAGCCTCTTTCCAAGGGCATTCTGTGGCAGCTGCTCAGCCGAAACCAGTTTATCGTCTTGCTCCCAATGGCGAATGGGAAGCGCAACATCCCGAGACAAAAGAATGGCATCCTCGTGAAGATCTTAATGCGAGATTTAAGGATTGCCTTCTCCCACAACCACCAGGCAGCGCATTCCAGACATCAGCTTGGAGCCATCCAGAAGACCTCCAATCCTTTGATGTTGTTCCTCAACATTACAATCGCGCCGAAGACATTGATAAAAGAAAAGCAGCCTGCCAACAAGAACTACGTGAAGAACAAATCAAAAATCCCTCCCCTGAGTCGGCTCATCGCATCTTTGCACTAGAGCGTCTCATCGCTGTTTTAGAAAAAGCAAGCGCCTATCAAAATGACATGGTTCGCCATTTGAATGACAGTGAATCTCCTGATCCTAAAATAGCACTATTAAAAAGTCCTTACCGCCTCAAGACCCTCTTAAAAATCAATGAGTCTCCCAATCAACTCGAGAGGATTGCTGATCAAATTGAAATCGATTCTCAAAACCTACTTTCTTATCAAGCAACTCTAAATATTATACAAGCCCATATCGTTGCTTTGCCGACTCCAGCATTCTTAGCCGCAGATCCGAATAGGCGAGTTCGTCGCACTTTAAATAGCATGAAGTCTCATGGGGAAGATGTTATCACTCATCTGAAGGAACTCATTACAGCAAAAGAAGCTTATGCAACAGCATTGCCTCCTCCCTATGAACCCAGAGATGAGGCAACCCAAGCAGGTATTAATCAAAGAGCATTAGATTGCAGAAGAGAGGCGATATTAGTTAGATAAAATAATGGATTATTTATCCATGCGACTTACCCTACTCAAAATTTGCGTGTGGCGCTTTACGGTCAACATGAGGTAAAAGCTCGTCAGCAAGTAGAAAAGGAAAATCAAAGAGCTCAACCGCGACAACAGGTCATCGATTGGTTCACGCAATTAGCAAATTTGTATCAACAAGCTGCAGCAGCCCAAAAAGCACAAGCAATTCAACCGCGACAACAGGTTATCGACTTGTTCACGCAATTAGCAGATTTGCATCAACAAGCTGTTGCAGAGGAGGATGCTTATTCAGTTAAAGCTCTCTCTCTAAAGCAGGCAATGCTCTTTTTCTAGCAGCCCATGAAGCACAAGCAATTCAACCGCGATAACAAGTCATTCATGATTTCTTAAGACAATCAGAAGAAAGCGCAAATCGCGCAAATCTACCACCTCCGCCACCACCTCCATCCTCATCTTGCACGATTAGTTAGAGCGTGTCCGCAAACAGCTCATTTTTGACATTTTTTAAAAGGTGAGATTTTTTTCCTAAAAAGCAGCTCCGTTTTTCACCAGGGCAGCAGCAATTTTTAACACACTTCGATTGACAAGTGAAGTGCAACACACT
>JAPLTJ010000162.1 GCA_026398175.1 Verrucomicrobiia bacterium
ATACCCATTCCCTGCCTCTATCAGCACAGCGCCGTGAGTTCAATCTCGTGGCACGCTACATGGTTTTGCCGTAGGCTATTTTTAAGTACTAACTTTTTTAATAGACCCCTGTGTATCAAAACACGTGAAATGCTCCTGTCGGCATTCCTGGCGATTATTCTTTTCCTGTCGACAATGCGTTGGAAAAAGTAATGACTTGGGTTGGTTGTGCCAATGAGTTAAATGCAGGTTATGCAGCCGATGGTTATGCAAGAGCACGCGGAGCAGCGTTGCTGTGCACGACTTATGGTGTTGGAGAGTTAAGCGCTCTCAATGCAATGATGGGATCGCTGGCAGAACGAGTTCCTGTTTTTCATTTAGTAGGAGTTCCTAGTCACCGATTGCAACGCTCTCATCAACCGCTGCACCACTCTCTTGGAGATGGAGACCTCCATCGATTTTTTGAAATCTCTGCAGCCGCAGCGTGCGTGAGCGCTCTTTTAACACCAGAAAATGTGGTGGTAGAACTGGAGCGTCTTATTCACACAGCGCTGCTCGAACAACGTCCAGCTTATCTCGTCGTGCCGGGTGATTATGCCTTGATGGAAGTGATGGAAGTGATGGAAGATGGTCTCAATATTTCTCAAAAAACATTTCTTCCTGTGAGTGATCAGCGCGAACTTGCAGCAGCAACCGAGCAAATCCTTCAGCGACTTGCTGCCGCAAAAAATCCCATCATCCTTCCTTCTTTTTCGCTTGCTCGCTATGAATTGGAAAAAGAATTCGAAACGTTGTTGGATATTTCAGGAGTTCCTTATGCAACGATGTTGATGGATAAAGCCGTGATCTCAGAATCACATCCCAACTATCTTGGTATGTATCGTGGCTCCGCCTCGGAGCCTTTTGTTAAAGAGGCTGTGGAGTCGGCGGATCTCATTCTCAATGTCGGTGGCGCTCTCTTTACGGATCTTGGGACGGGCTTTTTTTCTCATGAAATAAAATCAGAGAAGATGATTACCATGGCGACAGACTTTGTTGAAATGGCGATGCCACATGATGACCAGCCAAAAAATTATAGTCCTGTGGCGCTGCAAGATTTGTTAGCGGCCTTGAACAAGGCTTTTCAAGAGAGACTCATTGGGAAAAAGAAAAAAAATATTTCTGCAGTTCTTCCTCCCAAAAAAATTTTAGCCAAACTGGAGGATCCTATCACAACTGAATCCTTCTACGCTCGAATGCCTTCATTTTTACAACCACAAGATCACGTTGTAGTGGAGTCAGGATTTTGTATGTTGGAAATGGCTTCCATCAAACTTCCTGCTGGTGCTCGTTACTATCATCAAAGTTTGTGGGGATCTATTGGGTGGGCTACGCCAGCTACGTTGGGCGTCGCTATTTCGAAGCCAGAAGGGCGTGTGGTGCTGGTGACAGGAGATGGATCCCATCAATTCACAGCCAACGAACTTGGCACAATGGGTCGTTATGGAGTGAACCCAATCATTTTTATTATGAATGATGGAGTCTATGCAATTGAGGAATTTCTTGATCAAAACAGAGGGCATCTCTATAACAAGCTAGCTCCTTGGTCTTATGCTAAGCTTCCACAAGTCATGGGGTGCCATGATTGGCTGACGATGCAGATAAGAACTAACGCAGAACTTGATCAAGCGCTTGCAAAGGCGACTCAGTCTGAGAGTGCCTGTTATTTTGAAATCTTACTCGGATCCCACTTGCGGCCGCCAGCCCCTGAAGCTATGACCAAAGCTTTTTATCAAAACTTTCCAAATTAACTCCATTATTACTCCTCCTTATGAATTTTTTTAACAACAGTGCTTTCAACAAACATGAACAGGTTTCTTTTTTCTATGATCAAGTTACCGGATTAAAAGCCATCGTCGCCATTCATAACACCAATCTGGGGCCAGCTCTAGGAGGGTGTCGGATGTGGGATTATGCAAGTGATGAAGACGCGCTTTATGATGTACTGCGTCTTTCTCAAGGAATGACCTACAAAGCTGCTCTGGCAGGCCTTCCGCTTGGAGGAGGCAAGTCTGTTATAATGGGCGACCCTAAGAAAATAAAATCAGAGGCATTGATAAAAAGCATGGGCCAAGCCGTGGAATCACTTGGAGGAAAATATATTATTGCTGAAGATGTCGGAATTGGTGTCGAAGATATGAACCAGATGAGTGAGACGTGCCCGTACGCCATGGGAGTTTTAAAAAACAATGAAGGATCTGGCGATCCTTCGCCAGTAACAGCTCATGGAGTTTTTGTTGGCATCAAATCAGCGGTGCAATATCGCCTGCAACGTGAGGATCTACGAGGGGTGAAGGTGGCGGTGCAAGGTCTCGGCCATGTTGGCATGTATCTTTGTCAACTGCTGCATGCAGAGGGAGCACTTTTATTTGTTACCGATATAGATCAAGAAAAAGTGAGTTATGCTGTTCAGCAATTTGGAGCAACTGCTGTTGGGCTTGATGAAATATATGATGTTGATGCGGATATTTTTTCTCCCTGTGCTTTAGGTGCTGCGATTAATGATGAAACAATCAAGCGTCTTAAAGTGAAGATTGTTGCAGGAGCTGCGAACAATCAGCTTGCTGAAGTGCGGCACGGACAAATGCTCGCTGAACATAATATTCTCTACGCTCCTGATTATGCGATCAATGTTGGAGGCGTCATTAGTGTCTATTATGAATACGCTTCTCGTTATAAAGGTATCGAATTTAATCGAGACAATATTTTTGCTCATACCAATAAAATCAAAGCGACTTTAGAAAATATTTTTTCTTACGCTGAGCAACATAAGATCTCCACAGCAGCAGCAGCAGATATTATTGCTGAAAAAATATTCCAACATTGAAAAATCTCATTCACTCCAAGGCGAAGACTGATCCCAAAGCAACCGTTTCTCTCGAAGTTCGCGATATAGCGTTTGGCGGAGCCGGTGTTGGGCATGTTGATGGCGTAGCGTGTTTCATCAAAGGGGTCATTGATGGAGAGACGGTGAGTGGAAATGTCACTCGAGCAAAAGCACGTTTTATGGAGGCTGATCTCATTGAGGTGCTCCAACCTTCGCCATATCGTGTGGAACCGCCATGCCCTTATTTTCTCAAGTGCGGAGGATGTTCCTATCAGCACATTGATTATCCCCATCAACTGAAAATTAAAGAGCAGCAGCTTCGTGAAGCGCTCCGGCGTATTGGAGGGATTCAAGATCCACCAGTCCGTTCTATCATTTCTTCGCCAGAGCCATTTCATTATCGCAATCGTATTACGATCCATGTGAAGGAAGGGGTTCTCGGTTTTTTTGCTGAAAAAAGTAGAGAGGTTGTCGAAATTGATCGGTGTTTACTAGCTTCGGAAGGAGTCAATCAAGCATTGCAGCAATTGCGATCGCAGCGACCTCTTGATGGCAATTACCTTTTGGGAGAAAAAGAAAGCTATGGTGGCTTTCGACAAGTGAACAATGTCGTTGCGCAGCTTTTACTAAATGAAGTGATTCGTCTAGCTGGTTCGGGCGAGTTGCTCGTTGATGCTTATTGTGGAGCTGGATTTTTTTCTCATGCATTGTGGCAGTCGTTTGAAAAAGTTATTGGGATAGAACGTTCTCGAGGCTCTATTTCATTAGCATGCCGAGAAGCACACGAGAATGAAAAGTTTTTAGAGGGAGGGGTAGAGGAAATGCTTCCTGATGCATTAGCGTGTGGCTTGTCTTCTGAGAGCGTTCTTATTTTGGATCCTCCTTCTGAAGGGCTTTCAGATCTAGTGAGCGCTGCTATTTTGAGAACGCCACCAGAAAAAATTATTTACGTTTCTTGTAACCCTGCCACTTTGGCGCGTGATTTAAAGCGCTTGTCGAGTCATTATCAACTTCAAGAGTCGACGCCTCTTGATATGTTTCCTCAGACAGCAGAGATTGAATCGATTTCGCTTTTGACTCCTCGATGAAAACGTCATTCCAGCGGACGCTGGAATCCAGACGGCTGTCTGTATAAACATTGAGAACTAACCCTAAATCTGTTGTCTTAACTTTTTTTCATGCCTTTCATCAACTTAGCTGGTTATCAGTTTGTTTCTCTCGAAGAGATTCCAAAACTTCAGGAAGAATTAAAAGCGCTCTGCCTTCAAGGTAAAATAAAAGGAACTATTTTGTTAGCAGAGGAGGGGATTAATTTTTTTGTCGCAGGAACGCGTGAAGCTGCAGATCAGCTTCTAGCAAGGCTGCGGCAAATTCCAGGTCTTGCAAATCTCAGGGCCAAAGAGAGTGAGAGCAAGGAGCAACCATTTCGTCGGATGTTTGTGAAAATTAAAAAAGAAATTATTTCTTTTGGCATTGAAGGAATTAATCCGGCACTGGCTCCTTCTCCAAGAATTACACCAAAAGTTTTAAAAGAATGGTTAGATGCAGGAAAGCAAATCACTCTCTTAGATACTCGCAATGATTATGAGATCAAGATGGGAACATTTCGCGGAGCTCTTCCTGCGGGAATCAACCATTTTCGAGATTTTCCTGAGGCCGTCAAAAAATTGCCAGAGCAACTCAAAGACGAACCGGTGGTGACGTTTTGTACAGGAGGAATTCGATGTGAGAAGGCTGGGCCTTTTATGGAACGAGAAGGATTTAAAAAAATTTTTCAGCTGGAGGGAGGAATTCTCGATTATTTTAAAAAATGTGGTGGCGATCATTATGAAGGAGAATGTTTTGTTTTTGATCGACGAGTTGGTGTGGATGCCGCTTTGCAAGAGACAAGTTCAGAGATGTGCTTCGCGTGTCAAATGCCATTGACCTTCGAAGACCAACGCCATCCTCATTATCAAATCGAAAAAAGTTGTCCTCATTGTTTTGATCGGGAAAAAAAAGAAAAAATTCCTAAGTCGCGCAAAAGTCGCAAGCTAAAAAAGGAGCTCCATGAGCGAAGCGGCATCTCGTCTTTGTAGAGCTTGTGGTCTCTGTTGCGATGGGAGCCTGTTTCCTACGGTGCAACTACAGCTTGCTGATTCAGTGCAAGCACTCAAGGCGCAGGGGCTTCGTATTCAACATAAAAAGAAATGTGATTTTTTTGATCAGCCTTGTTCTGCCTTCAAAAATAAGTGCTGCTCTATTTACCAAGAGCGTCCTGTGCGTTGCCGCGCCTTTGAATGTCAGCAATTAAAACGTTTGGCTCAAGGAGAGACGAGGGAAGAGGATGCTTTGAAAAAGATTCAAGAAGCTCAGAGTATGATTGATGTGATTAAAAAATTGCTTTATCGTTTAGGTCCTACCAATCCTAAAAAGCCGCTGCTTCAACAATATCAACAAATCATTGCAGAACCCATAGACTCTTTTCAAAATTCTACTTCTGACGCGAATTGCGGCGTCCCTCCGGTGCTCGCGTCATCGAGTATTAACTATACACTCAGTCGCTGCGCGCCAGAGGCTCCTGGCACTTCATCGACAGAAGCGAATTTTGAAAGAAGTCTATTAACTCTCTCTGCTGAAAAAAAATTTGTTGAAGAGAGAATGCAGCTCGACGAGGCTCTATCAAATCTCAATGAATTTCTCAACCAAGAATTCCGCTGTGCGTAAAAAGCTCTCTATTTTATATCGTTTCCTAGCTTCTCATAGGAGAGATTGTGCTTTTCTTTTTTTGCTCTTGTTAACGCTGATCTCCTTGCAACGAGTATCTTCTATTCCAAAAACAAATTTTTTAAATATTCGAGCCTTGAATGTTACTGAGGTTCTTCCTGAGCCGCCTCATGATACCTCCAGCAAAGAAAAAGATATTTTTTTTTTAAAAGAGGCTATGTCAACACGGACCAAACAACAGGTGGTTCGTGCTGAGGAAGCGAGTACTGATAGTGTTTTTGATTTCGAAAAAGCCATCGGTTCTGATTTTAATGAAAAAAATCTTCCTGAAACAGCAGCTCTTTTTAAAAAAGTGACTCGTGATGCCAAAGTAGCCATCGTTGCTGCAAAAGATATTTTCCAAAGAAAACGCCCTTTTACTTGGAGAGATGCGAATGGGGCACTAGCAAAAAATGGGTACGCTTATCCTAGTGGGCATACCACGCGAGCTTTTTTGTGGGAGACATTATTAGTAGATCTTTTTCCGGATAAGGCAGGGGAGATCAAGCAAGAGGCGCGGCAAAAGGCTTGGAACAGGGTCTTATTAGGTCGGCATTATCCTGATGATGTGTATGGTGGAGAAATCTATGGAAGATATCTTGCCCAAGAATTTTTTAAGAACCCCAGATTTCAAGAAGAATGGAAAAAGATCCACGAAGAAGTTGATGACTTCAAAAAGAAAAATCCCACTGCATTTGTCGAACTCCCTCCTTCCGCGCCTTCACCTGCTTCAACTTCTGTTTTAGATAAAGCACCTTCTTTGTAGAGGAAGATTGTTAATACCATCTCTGGAAATTAACTGAACTAGCTCCTTTGTTGCAACTCACTCGCGCCCGGGAGGCTCGCCCTTACGGGCTGTCTGACGGCAGTTGATCCAGCGGCTGGCGCGCCGCATGTATATTTTTGCGCTAAGCTTCGTTGTCAGAGCTTACGTTGGTACCAAAATTCTAATAAAGATCTTGATTTCAAAAAAAAATGGAATACATTGCCTAACCCTTTTTATGAAACCTTATTCTCCTTACGTCCTGCTATTCCTTGTCTTTTTTTCGAATCTCTCTCTTGTTTGTTCTCAAGAGGGGACTCCAGAAAATCCTGCTCCAAGTGCAGTCGCGCCTCCTTATGGTCATCTTTTTAATACCACTTATTTAGATCTCTCTACTATTTATAATGATTTAGTAGCGGATTCCATTAATTACTTGCTTCCCCCTCCTGTTAACGGAACTACTTCGTCTCAAGATGATCAGTACCTTCGTGAAAATGTCTTCGATAATGCTACAAAAAAGCAGATTCATGAGGCTAAAGATTCAGTGGATAGTATTTTTTCTTATTCTTATACGTTAGGAAATCATTTTTCTGCACACGATCTTCCTAAAACGAAAGCTCTTTTTGATAAAGTAGACGATGATGCTAGATTGGCTATTTACATAGCCAAGAGATTTTATGGTCGTCGTCGACCAATGCATTCTAGTGGGTATTCCTATCCTAGTGGTCATTCTACGAGAGCTTTTCTTTGGGATACTCTCTTAGCAGAAGTTTTTCCTAATAATAAAAGTGAATTAGAAAATCAAGCAAAGGTAAAAGCTTGGAATCGAGTAATCTTAGGGCGTCATTATCCTGCAGATGTTTATGCAGGAAGAGCATTTGGAATATACCTAGCTCAACAGCTTTTAGGTAATCCTGATTTTCAGCAAGCATGGCAAGCTGCGCAAGAAGAGATGAAAGCTTGTTTGGGCACACTCTAGCTAATTCGGCTAGCTTCAAATTAGTAAAAAAACTCTCTAATTTGACCTGCAATGAGCCTCTGTTAGGTGGGGTGCTATGGTCAGCGGCTAAAATGAGGTTTTCTGGAAACGTTTATTAGGAAGATAAAAAATAAAAATAAAATTTGCGCTTCTTGAAGATTCTATTAGGTTTTAGTCCCTTTCAATACCATCTTCAATAATTACTAAGATCATTTGACTTGTTCTTTTGAGGCTGAGCTTCGTTGTCATCCCTAGCCTTATCTTTGGATAGCGCTTCCGTCTGACGCCTTGATCAACACCAAAACTCCTGCCTCAAATACTCTCATTAATTATTGAAGATGGTATAAATTTTAAAACAAACCCCTGCGCAACTCCTCATGCTTTTTCTTCGAAATTTTTCTTTCCTAGCGCTTCTTGCTACCACTTCGCTTTTTACAAGCACTCTCTTTTCTCAACAAGCTTCTCCTGCTGAAAACCAATCTATTGTTAGCGTTTCAGACTATACCGAGTTTTTAAATTGCGTCGCAGCAACAGATACTTATGGCGTCTACAATCCAAAGATGGGAGAGGATGCAGGCATCGGTTCTATCATTACTCGTTCAGGAAAACCTGGAAGCTACACCTACAACTACAATCCTGACAAAGCTTCCTTTCCTGTTACTTATGTCTCTCAGGTTTCTGCAATGCGCTATTGCAACTGGAAATCACATCATGGCGCCTTTGGTCTTGAAGATAGTACGACGACGGAAACAGGAAGTTACGATTTGACAGCATTTGATCAAGGTGCCGACATTGCTACCGTTATCTTAACACCAGGTGCGAACTTTTTTCTTCCAACCAATGATCTCATCGACACAACGTTTCAAGATGCCAGCACTCAAAGTTGCGATCCTTATCTTGCCTCGAGTCGCTTAGGATTTTGCATCGGAACATGGAGTGCTAATTCCTCCTCAGATCCCGCTGGTGGAAATAGTGGCTCTCTCAATCAAGCTGGAGCTGGTGGTGTCAACGGCGGCACTTCATCAGGAAACACCCCAGGTTCCGCTTCGACCTCCACTTCGAAAGCTCGCGATGTAACTCTTAAAACAACGACTCCATCAACAGCGATTTCAATGCTCGGAGATGCAGTACCTGCCAACAGCAATCAAATCAATATTAGTCTTGTCCAGGTAGGGTCTCCTAATAACGCTGCTGATCTTTCATCTGCAAACAGTGGGACAACCAATGGTTATGGTGCCGTATTGATGCCTTATCAAATTGGAACATACGATGTCAAAGCTTCTGAATACTGTGCCTTCCTCAATGCCGTAGCTAAGAAGAGTGACCCTCACGGACTTTATAACACCAACATGACATCAGATCCTGATGTTGCCTGCATCACTCGCTCGGGAGATGCTATTAGCGGTTACACTTACGTTCCTATCGATGGCCGAAAAGATTTTCCGATCACCTATGTTGGTTGGTTTGCTGCAACACGATTTTGTAATTGGCTTGAGAATAGCCAGCCGACAGGAGATCAGACTAATGGAGTAACAGAAAATGGAGCTTTTGTTACAGGCGTACCTGTGCAGGGAGCAGCTTGGTCGCTCCCAACCGAAGATCAGTGGTATAAGGCCGCCTATTATCTTCCATCAACTAATAATACTCTCGGAAAGTATTGTGCTTTTGGAACGGATAGCAACGATGCAGCAGGAAATAAATGGGAAGAGGCAGTGGTTGCCAATAGAGCCAACTATTCTCTCAATGGTGTTTTCACAATACAAACTCAACCTCGTTTAACTCCTGTTGGATCTTTCAAAGCATCAGCAAGTCCGTGGGGTGCTTATGACATGGCAGGAGAGGTGAATCAGTGGACCTCTACCTTTGATGAAAGTGGAAATAATGTGATTGTTCGAGGTGGATCTTGGAAATCTCAAACCAGTGATGAACTTAAATCAACAACCCGCTTCACTAATCCAGTGATAGGAAGTTCGACTACTGGTTTCCGCGTAGTTTATAATATTCCTCCTCCGCCAAAAGTAACTCACCTTGACATGATGAAGGATCTTGTTCCTGTCGGTGATCCTAATAATGCTGCTGACGTATCTCCAACTCCAGGAGGGGCATCTTTTGGATCAGTGCCAACAGTATATCAAATTGAAAAATATGATGTCACTGCCGAACAATATTGTATGTTCTTAAATGCTGTAGCAACTCATGCTGATCCTCATGCTCTCTACAATCCAAAGATGGCAACAAACCCTGATATTGCCTGCCTTATTCGCTATGGCAATATCAATAGAGGATATAGCTACTTTACTATTCCTGGACGAGAAAAGCTTCCTATCACTTATGTGAACTGGTTTGCAACGCTGAGGTTTTGCAATTGGTTAGAACATGATCAACCAATCGGAGATGAGTCTCCCGAAACGACCGAAAGTGGATCTTTTGATCCTGATGATCAAGGAGTCTTTAGCATTGCAACAAATAATCCAAAATGGCTTCTTCCAACCGAAGATCAATGGTACAAAGCGGCCTACTACCAACCAGCTAAGGATGGGAACAGTGGGTTCTACTATAGTTTTGGAACAGGAAGTCATCAACCTCCTGTGAATAGTCTTTCTGATGCTTCTACTTCTACGAACTCAGCTAACTATTCCCTTAATGGTGTCTTTACAACGCTCGCTCAGCCTCGCCTGACTCCTGTTGGAACATTTACTAAAACAACGAGTCCTTGTGGTGCTTATGATATGGCAGGAGATGTAGGCCAGTGGACTTTGACTCCTATTCTTTCTGAACCTGATAGTCTTGTTGTTCGTGGTGGCTCTTGGCAGTCAACCAGCTTTCAAGATCTTCGTTTTTCAGCAGCACTCTTCCTAGGTGCTGGGAGCAGCAGTAGCACAACTGGGTTTCGCGTTATCTATAACGTTCCACCACCGCCACCGACCCCAACAGCCGTTGCAACTGCTATTTTTAATAATGTTACTAAAACTCTCTATGATGATGGGAAAGCTCTTGTCACAGGTAAGGCGGCTACGGATCCAAATACCTCAAGCCGTTTCTTTGGCTATATAACGGGACCGTTTATTGGAGGAATTTATAAATGGGCTCTCAGCGTCTTAAATCTGGTCTTCAGAAACATTTGTCTTTACTTTCAAAAATTACTTAGTGCGTGTCTCCCCAATGGGATGATGGAGACATTAAATGGATGGTTTAGAGGATTCTTTAACTTCTTATTTAAGTCCATTGGAGTAACAGCTCAAGGAGGAGCTGACTTTGCTGAGTTGGGCTTATGGGATTCGCTGATGACCACCGGGGGAGAATATACTATGTTGGCCGCAAACCCTCCATTAGCCGTAGGCATCATGCTTGCAGTAATTCTAACTTACGCAGCTTATGAAGATCTTCAGCAAAGTGATCCAAGAGGGGGAATTACATTCGCTACTTTTGATATTGGATATATCATAGGAATTGTCCGATGTTTGTTATAGAAAATCCTGTGCTCCTGAGATAGTCTCTCTTCTTTATGATAAAAAGTATTGGAATAGCTCTTGCAGGCTTTGGAACAGTAGGAGCAGGAGTCTTTGATTACCTGCAGCACCAGAGCGATCTTTTAGCAGAGCGTTCTGGATTTCGTTTTGACGTTCGTTCCATCGTTGTGCGTGATTTAAAAAAAAATCGTGATGTCGCTCCTCCGAGTTCACTCTTTACGACTTCTTGGCGCGATCTTCTAAAAGATCCTGAAATCAAAATTATAGTGGAACTTTTGGGAGGAACCACTGATGCCTTTGATTTAATTAAGGCTGCCATTGAATCAGGTCGCATGGTCGTGACGGGAAACAAAGCCTTGCTGGCAGAACATGGACAGGAAATTTTTGCCCTCGCAAAAAAACATGATGTCCCGATTTTTTATGAAGCTGCGGTGGCAGGTGGCATTCCTATCATCCAAAGCTTGCGAGATGCTTTTGTTGGAAATCGCATTGAGTCGATCCATGGCATTCTCAATGGAACGAGCAATTACATTCTCTCTCGCATGCAAGAGGCCGGACTTGACTACAAGGCCGCTCTGGCAGAGGCCGCCGAGCTCGGTTATGCGGAAGCTGATCCTACGTTCGATGTGAATGGGGGAGATGCTGCGCACAAAGCGATTATCTTGGCGGCACTGGCTTATGGATTTTGGGTGAAGCTTGAAGCGATTCGTGTCGATGGAATTGAGGCGGTCACGGCAGCAGACATTTTTTTTGCACGCAACCTTGGCTATAACATCAAGCTCTTGGCAACGATTCGTTCTGCAGCAGATGATTCTATTGAGGTGACTGTTGCTCCTACGCTCATTTCTAAAAATAGTGTTTTGGCCTCTGTGAATGGGGTTTTTAACGCCATCGCTGTCAAAGGCGATCTCGTGGGAGATGCTCTTTTTTATGGGAGAGGTGCAGGACGCAAACCAACAGCGAGTTCTGTGATCGGAGATTTAGTAGAAGCTGCTTTTGCTTTAAAATCAGAAAAAATTCACGGGAATGGAAGAGATAAAGGAAAAATAAATTTCTCTTTTCATTCGCTCTACGGAACAAGCCGTGCAGCTGCTGACATTTGTTCTTGTTACTATTTGCGATTAACAGTCGAAGACCAACCTGGTGTGTTAGGAAAAATTGCAACTCTTCTCGGCGATGCAGAGATCGGCATCGCCTCTGCCATTCAACCAGAGTCACTGGAAGGTTCAGAAGCCTCACTTGTTTTCATGACGCATCAAGCATCATATGGAATGATTTCTTTAGCCTTAGAAAAAATTCAAAAACTCTCCTGTGTGAAATCAAAGCCTGTTGTCTTTAATGTTGAGGCAGTGTAAACATCAATTTGTATAAGAAAATCAACAGCCATCCCACCTAACCGTCATTCCAGCGGACGCTGGAATCCAGGAGACCTTCAATACAGAATTGATGATCCTATAAAATAAAGTATCACTTCTTTTTTTAAGAAAGCATTTCTTCCTTTTGTGACATCATACTATTTTTACGAAAACAAAAATAAAGATCCAAAGCCGCCTGGATTCCAGCGTCCGCTGGAATGACGAGGAGGAGTATTATTTTTCTATGAATCATATGACAAAGCACGACACCGGCCTCATCACACGCTATCGCGACTATCTTCCTATCACGGAGAAAACGCCGATCGTTTCTTTAAGCGAAGGTTCTACACCACTTCTTTTTTCGCCCAAGCTGAGCCAACTGACAGGCGGAGAGGTCTACCTCAAATTTGAAGGATTAAATCCTACCGGCTCTTTCAAAGATCGCGGCATGACGGTTGCGATTTCTAAAGCTGCTGAGCGTGGGGCAACCACCGTCCTCTGTGCTTCCACCGGCAATACATCAGCTTCTGCAGCAGCCTACGCCGCTCGCGCAGGAATGAAATGTGTTGTCATTCTTCCGGCAGGACGCATCGCTGCTGGAAAAATGGTTCAAGCTTACATGTATGGTGCCACGGTGATTGCCATTGAAGGAAATTTTGATGATGCGCTGCGCATCGTGCATGAGTTAGAAGCGACGGAAAAATTTGTTGTTGTTAATTCTACTAACCCAGATCGCATCGAAGGACAGAAGACGGCAGCCTTTGAAATTATCGAGGAGTTGGGGAGGGTGCCTGATTTGCACATTTTGCCGGTAGGCAATGCTGGAAACATCACCGCTTATTGGAAAGGGTATCGCGAGTTTCAACAACTAGGTCATACTTCTCGATCACCAATCATGCTTGGAGTACAGGCTTCTGGGGCAGCTCCTTTATTTCATGGTGCACCGATAGACCAACCAGAAACCATTGCAACAGCGATTCGTATCGGACGCCCAGCAAGCTGGAATGGGGCGATGGCAGCTATGAAAGAATCAGGAGGAGCTTTTGATGTTGTTTCAGATGAAGAAATTTTAGCAGCGCAACAATGGCTTGCGAGTAACGAAGGAGTATTTGCTGAACCTGCCAGCGTGACGCCAGTCGCTGCGTTGTTAAAATATTTTCTGCATCAACAACGCGCGCCTGAAGCTCTTCGTGAAAAATTAGCGACTAAAATGACGATGGTATTAACGCTCACTGGCAACGGCCTCAAAGATCCAGATGCTGCACGTCATGCCATCACTGATCCGATTGTGACACAAGCGACGACGGAAGCGGTGCTTGAGAGACTGAAGGCTAAAGGCTGAAGGAATATTTGTTTGATTTCTTTTGTAACCAAGACTGTTTACTTTATAACTTGTAAGAAAAAAATCATCCTTTTTTGATCAAGATTTGTGAGTAAAAATTCTTTGGCCTCCAGCCCTCAGCCTTCAGCCTCCAGCCTGCCGCCTAGCGGCATCATTGTCCAAAAATATGGTGGAACTTCTGTTGCCAATCCCGAACGGATTAAGCACGTAGCTCGCCGTTTATTAGCGACGCAGCGACAAGGAAATTTCGTGGTGGGAGTGGTTTCTGCCATGTCGGGTGTGACGGATGGATTGATTCAATTGTCTAAGCAAGTTTCAGACATGCCAACAAGTCGAGAAATGGATGTCTTGTTAGCCACGGGAGAACAAACAAGCATGGCGCTGACAGCGATGGCCATTGAAGCTCTAGGAGGCAAGGCGGTCTCACTCACCGGAGCTCAAGCTGGAATTGTCACCAATGGATTGCATACTAAAGCAAAAATCCATCATATTTTACCTGAGCAAATCAAAAAGCATTTAGAGCAAGGCAAAATTGTTATCGTCGCTGGCTTTCAAGGAGAGACCGAAGAGGGCGAAATAACAACGTTAGGTCGGGGGGGCTCTGACCTCACTGCCATTGCTTTGGCCTCCGCGCTTCAAGCTGATTCTTGTCAAATTTTAACGGATGTTGATGGTGTTTTTAGCTGCGATCCTCGCCTTGTTCCCAAAGCTCAGAAAATTGATGTCATTTCCTACGATGAAATGTTGGAAATGGCGGGAAGTGGCTCTAAAGTCATGCAGTCACGTTCTGTCGAGTTTGCAAAAAAATATAGTGTCAGTTTTGAAGTTTGTAATAGTTTTAACACACAACCAGGAACAATCGTGAAAGAAGAATCGCCATGTATGGAACAAGTCGTTGTCCGCGGCATTAGCGTAGAACGAAATCAAGCAAAGGTCACTATCACGAATGTTCCCGATCGTCCTGGCTGCGCCGCTCGCATTTTTACAACAGTCGCTGAAGCACAATTAAATATTGATGTCATCGTTCAAGACGTCTCCGCCAATGGGACAACCAATATTTCTTTCACGCTCAATCGTGATGACCTTGAAAAAGTCGGCACAATGCTCGATCGCGTTGCTGAAGAAATCGGCGCAGGGGAGGTGCGAAAAGAAGGCGGCATCGCCAAACTGAGTGTTGTTGGCATCGGGATGAGAACTCACTCTGGTGTGGCCGCAAAACTTTTTGAAGCTCTAGCCCAAGGCGGCATCAATATTCAAATGATCTCCACCTCTGAAATTAAAATTGCCGTGATTATTGATGAAGCCGATATTGTTTCAGCGGCGCAGCTAGCTCATACGGCCTTTGGCTTAGATAGGCCTTGAAACTCTACTGAGGCAGACGAGCTACGGCGTCACTCCGGTGCTCGTCGCTTCACGTATTATTTATACGCTCAGCTCCTGCGCTCCGAGGTTCCTTGTATTTCGTCCACCTCAGCGAGTTTGAAGGCCTATCTTCCCTTTTTATTGGAGTCTGAATAGCAGGAGAGCTTTTCAAAAAAAATCTTTGCGTTCTTTGTGGTCCTTGTGGCTATTTCTTATTTCGCTCTAAATCTTCCGCAGCTGAATCAAATCAACATGCTCTTCGTTTTCAATCACGTCACTCATAACGATCAAATGATTTCCTTTTTGTAAGAGTGATTTTTTGAGAAAGTGTGCTTCGATTTCTTTAATGACCGCTTCCGGGCCATCATTGACAGGATGCACGATTGGATAAGTTCCCCAGTTGAGGATCAATTGCCGTGCCACAATGTCAGAAGAGGTAATGGCAAAGACTGGTGCCATCTCGGGGCGAAGCTGGCTAGCATAATCAACCATGAAGCCATGGCGCGTAAAGACGGCGAGTCCTGAGTGTGGAAGTGAGTTGGCAAGAGCCACGCCAGAGCGTGCTGTTTTTTGACGAGCATTTTCAGATTCTGTCTGCTTGGCATAAGAAGCATGACCGCTCCGTTCAATGCGGCGAGCAACACGATCCATGACACGAACACACTCCACGGGATACTTTCCAACAGTTGTTTCACCGCTAAGCATGATGGCATCGGCCTGTTCAAAGACAGCATTGGCTACGTCGGTAATTTCAGCACGTGTCGGAACAGGATTTTCGATCATTGACTCCAGCAAGTGCGTCGCCACAATCACAGGACGTCCTAGTTGAATCGCTTTTTTCATGATGCGGCGCTGAATGATCGGAAGCTCTTCCATTGGACATTCGACACCAAGGTCTCCACGGGCAATCATGACGGCATCCGTTGCTTCAATGATTTCGTTGATAAACCTCACGGCACATTGATCTTCAATTTTAGCAATAACGCGAGCGGTACCTTTATTTTCGGCAATGACGCGTTTCATTTCAAGAATGTCACCTGCTTCTCGACAAAAGCTCAGAGCAATGAAATCTACGCCCAGTTCACATCCGACAGCCACATCAGCAATATCTTTTTCGGTGAGGGGCGGGAGATTAACACGTACGCCAGGAAGATTGATGTGACGACGAGATCCCAAAGGACCGGGAGTGAGGACTTCACACCGAATACGATTATTTTGTTTGCTGAGAACTTTAAGATGCAGAACACCATTGTCCACGAGCATTACATCACCTTCAGAAATATCATCGATGAGGCCGTCGTAGTTGACATTTACCGAATAAACTTCTTCACTCGCAGCACCACGTACGGTGAATTCTAGAATATCGCCAATATTGAGTTGAAGTTTGGAAGGAAGATCGCCGGTACGAACAGCAGGACCTTGTGTGTCCATCAAGATGCCAACAATAAGACCTAACTCTTCAGCAATTTTACGAATAATAGGAACAACCCTACGTACGGACTCATGATTGGCATGACTCATGTTCAAACGAAAAATATTCGTCCCAGCCAACATCAATTCACGAAGGCGATCAGGTGTTTCACTAGCAGGCCCAAGAGTGGCGATGATACGGGTTTTGCGGAGAGAAAGTGGTGATGACATAGAAAGGGTTGCGGGGTTTAAGGGTTGGAAAGTTTAGAAGTTTAGGTGCTAAAAAGGAAGAAGATTAATCATCGCTTCTATCCCTTTCATCCCTGTGAATTCTTTTTTACCGATCACACTCACCAAAGACAAAGTCGAGGCTTCCGATAATAGCAACAACATCCGAGATCATGCAGCCAGGAAGCATCTCTTGAAGAATGCTACAGTTCATGAACGAAGGGCCGCGGATCTTCAGGCGGTAAGGGGATCCGCCACCTTTGCTGTGAATGTAGAAACCGAGTTCGCCTTTCGGATTTTCGGCGCCAAAATAAACTTCACCTGGAGGCGCATCAACACCTTGAGTGCTGACGATAAAATGGTGAATCAGTTCTTCCATTTTTTCTAAGACAGCTTCTTTTTGTGGAGGAATATTTTTGGGATCGACCACATTAATCGGACCGGAAGGAAGCGAGTTGATAGCTTGTTCTAGAATACGAACGCTCTGACGCATCTCTTCCATGCGAACGAGGTAGCGATCGTAAACGTCACCAACACTGCCAACGGGAATTTCAAAATCATAACGAGCGTAGTCGAGATAAGGATTAGCACGGCGAAGGTCATGCGCGATGCCAGAACCACGAAGGTTAGGTCCTGTCAAAGCATAGCCAATCGCTGTTTTTTGAGAAATAATTCCCAGATCTCGCGTGCGATCCACAAAAATACGATTTCGTGTCAGGAGGTTGCTAACTTCTTCAAGGACTGGTTTGAAGTTTTTTAAAAATTCTTTGAGCTGTGCCGCAAAGCCATCAGGAAGATCGCGAACTTGTCCTCCAATGCGCGTGTAGCTGGTTGTGAAGCGGGCGCCCGTCAGGAGTTCACAGAGATCATAAATTTTTTCCCGCTGAGCAAAAGTAAACATGAAAACGGAGATAGCTCCAATGTCCATGCTAGCAGCTCCCAGACCAAGTAAATGGGCGGAAATCCGGGCGAGCTCACAACAGATAACGCGGATGGTTTGACCGCGAGGAGGAATTTCCCAGCCCATCAGTTTTTCTACCGCGAGAGCATAGGCAACGTTATTGGCGAGGGGAGCTAAGTAATCAAGTCGGTCCGTATAGGGAACAAATTGATTGTACTGCATGTTCTCAGCAATTTTTTCATCGCCGCGATGAAGATATCCAATGTGCGTTGTAACGTTAGTGATAATCTCTCCATCGAGTTCCAACTCGAGGCGGAGAACGCCGTGAGTCGCTGGATGGGAAGGTCCCATGTTGAGCGTCATTTTTTCACCCAACATGTCGTGACTTTCTTCCAACCCTTGAAGCGTGCGGGCAAGAGTGTCAGGTTGTTCAAAAACTAGGGACGTCGTACTCATAGAAAGATAATAAAAGGGCCTCCAAAGGATAGAAGAGAAAAGAAAATTTGTCAGCTCTATATAGAAGATTTCTTTTCAAGAAGCTGTGTTGTTCTTGCTGTAACCTGTAACCTGTGGTCTGTCGAGAGTGGGGGCACCTGGATTCGAACCAGGAACCAACCAGTTATGAGCCGGCTGCTCTAACCGTTGAGCTATGCCCCCAAAAAGGAAAAGAAAAAATAGCCGCAAAAAAGCAGAAAGAACACAAAAAAATTCAAATTCAAATGTTTGAATTAATAACTTTTCCCAATCGCTGTCGTCATTGTTTCTTCCAGCTCTTCCTCTTCTTCCAAACTTGTGAGAGGAGCAAAGCGATCAGTGCGAAATCCGAGTTCTTCAGCAGAAGCCTCATCCATGTAGGGATCGAGATCATTGGTCATCTCTTCTAACAGCAGACGAAAGCTTATTCCAGGGTCAGCAGCGCCTGTCTTGGTTCTTCCAATGGAACATTCACGAACGGTGTAGATCTCTCCTTTTTTGGGGAGCTCTCGATACAATTTGCGATGCAGCGGCTCAAACGTATCGTTAATGCAAACAACTTTTTCTCGGGTGTCAAACATAGAAGCAAGGTATAGATTGAATGGTACAGGTTACAGGAAAAAATTATTTTCCTAAATACCCATCTCGGATTTTAGGATGAGCTAAAAGCTCTGCGCCACTTCCCGAGAGGGTGATTTGACCAAGCTCTAGCAAGTAGGCATGATCAGCATGGCGGAGCGCTAAGTTGGCATTTTGTTCTACCAGAAGAATGGAAATTCCTTCTGCATGAATCGCGCGAAGAATTTTAAAAATTTCTTGAACCAAAATAGGAGAGAGGCCCATGGAAGGTTCGTCCAAGAGCAGGAGACGTGGATGCGTCATCAGTGCGCGTGCCACTGCCAACATCTGGTGTTCGCCTCCCGACAAGGTGCCTGCCACTTGCTTAGCTCTCTCTTCAAGACGAGGAAAAAGATGATACATTCGCGCTAAATCTTGTTTAAAGACCTTGCTGTCACGCGTATTCCAGGCACCTAATTTTAAATTTTCTAGCACCGTGAGATTTCCAAAAATACTGCGTCCCTCAGGAACGAGGTTTAAACCTAAACGCACTCGCTGTTCGGAAGGAAGAGGATCAATGGAGCGACCTTCGAAAAAAACAGTCCCGCGCGCTGGAAGCTCTCCAGCAATAGCGCGCAAGGTCGATGACTTTCCAGCTCCGTTAGCCCCAATCAATGCGACAAAGCCTCCTGCGGGAACTTCTAGCGAGATGCCACGCACCGCGTGGATCTCGCCGTAGGAGACTTCCAAATTTGAAATAGATAAAGCCGGAGGAGTATTCACAGGGATGGAAGCGATGGAAGGGATAAAAGAAATTTTCAAAAAAGCGAAATAATTTTTTTAAGAATATCGTAACTACCAACGTCTCTTCATTTCTACGAAATGAAGAACGTTAGTAAAATTGGCGCAATTAGTACTCACAGCAAATTTTAGCAAGGGAGCAAGAGCTGCTGAGGATATTCAAAAGGCAATATATCAGCGAGATCAAA
>JAPLTJ010000096.1 GCA_026398175.1 Verrucomicrobiia bacterium
ATCAAAACACGGTAAATACACAACACCCTACATCAACGAAAGACTACATGAACAATATGGTCTCATAAAGTTACCACTCCATGCATCCTGGAAACACTCATGAAGCAAATCGATGAAAAGCCTCCGAGAGCCGGATGCTGGAAATCGGCAAGTCCGGTTCGATGAGGGGTAGAGGTAAAACGGTCATTGGCTTTATGCCTGTCACTCCGTAACCTCTGCCTACTCTACACGCTCTTTGATTATTTTCTCCTAACTGCTCAGGACCTTCGTTCGGAGCTCCAACTCCAGCTCCAACTAGAAAATCAGGTTGAACCACGAAATTATTTGGAGAATTTTCAAGACTTACATTTGCGAAAACAACATTTAGATCCTGTTTTTCTTTTAATTCATTAGCCGCTGCTAAAATCTCGTGACTCTTATTAAAATAGTTCAAGTCTGTTTGAGCTGCCTCATTGTTTCTCGCTGAAGTATTTTCATGATACGCCTTGCCATATTCCTTCACTTTTTCTAGCCAGATTTCTATGAATTCATTCAATGCTTCATCTTGAATAGAAGCCATGTCGCTCTCCCATTCTTCTAACTGAGCATCAGCTTGCTGAAACGTTACTTCTATTTCCTATACTAATGACGTTGCATCGCCCCCTTGCTCCGTCACCTCTCGCATATGCGTCCGCCCCGCTATGTCCTGCTCTTGCTCTTGTTTTTTTTCTTCTTCATCTTCATGCTCTCCTTTCAATCCAGGAAGAGCCATCAAGGAAGTTGTTACGAACAAAAAAACAACAAAAATAAGTTTTTTGAACAAACTAGAGGGGAATTTCATGCGAGGATATTAAACAGACAGATCTGTTTCCTCAAGAAATTTCAAAATCCCGTCCTCAAAATGCCCGCAGAAAAAAAACTTGCTCAAGCTTCTCTCGAAAGCGATTATGCCGTTTATCATTTTTGTGCCGCCTTTAAAATAAAGCTTCTCCGCGAGGATGGATCATAGACTAATATCACAAATGAAAATTAGTTTTTTTTAAGCTGATGAAAAAAAAATCAAACCTTCGACTTCACCCCATTCATGCGATAGCTCAATTGTTCAATGCTGACTTCAAGCGACAACATCTTGCTGATCCTTTAACTCTACCAGAACAGATTGACTGGCAGCGGACTCTTCCTTTTTTATTCTTACATGGAGGATGTTTTGCCGTCTTCTGGGTTGGAATCAGTCCTGTCTCGGTAGGTGCAGCTTTCTTTTTTTACTTGATCAGAATGTTTGCAATTACCGGATTCTATCATCGCTACTTTTCACACAGAACTTTTAAAACATCGCGGGCTGCTCAGTTTCTATTTGCGATTTTAGGAAACAGCTCGATGCAGAGAGGACCCTTGTGGTGGGCCGCCACTCATCGTCATCATCATCACCATGCTGATGATGAGGAGGACATGCATTCCCCTTCACGAAAAGGTTTTTTTTGGTCTCACATTGGTTGGCTAACCTCGATGAAGAATTTTTTTACTCCCTATCAAAAAGTGGCTGATTTGAGTCGATATCCTGAATTAGTTTTTTTAAATCGCTACGATAAAACTGTTCCCATTTTGTACGGTCTTATCATGCTTGCCATTGGCGCCACTCTTGAAAAAAAATTTCCTTCTCTCCACGTAACAATGTGGCAGTTTTTTGTCTGGACCTTTTTTATTAGCACGACATTGCTGCTACATGGAACTCTTTTCATTAATTCCTTAGCTCATCTCTGGGGTAATCGTGCTTACGAGACTCACGATGACAGCCGTAATAATTGGTGGCTTAGTCTTATCACGCTCGGTGAAGGTTGGCATAACAATCATCATCGTTACCCACATGCAACGAGACAAGGATTTCGATGGTGGGAAATTGATATCACTTACTATTTTTTAAAAGTTTTATCGTGGTGTGGAATTATTTGGGATCTCAAGCCCGTTCCTCCCTCTGTGTTAAAAGAAGGTGCTACAGCAAAAAAATCAGCCCCTTGCCACTCATGAAGTCTCCTCATATCGCGGTTATTGGAACGGGAATTTCTGGCTTAGCAGCTGCCTATTTTTTATCCCGTCACGGAAAAGTTACTCTTTTTGAAAAAGAAAATCGCATTGGCGGTCATTCGCACACCGTTTTCGTTGATGAAGAAAAAAATTCTCACTCAACAATTCCTATACCGATTGACACAGGCTTCATGGTCTACAATGAAGTTACGTATCAGCTCTTAACAAGGTTATTCCAAGAGTTAGAGGTCGTGACTGAGCCAACGATGATGTCATTCAGCGTCCAGCATCGAGGTGACAATCTAGAGTACAACGGAACAAGCCTTGAGCTTCTCTTTGTGCAACGTCGAAATCTTTTGCGCCCTCGCTACTGGAAGATGCTGACACAGATTGCTCGTTTTCATCGCGATGGCCTTGCAGAGTTGATCAATCGCAAACACGAAGACCTCTCACTAAGCGACTATGTCTTAAAATGTGGCTATGGTGACGATTTTTTTAATTGGTATCTCTCTCCGATGGCAGCTGCTGTTTGGTCGAGCCCACCAGAGAAGATCAAGGAATTTCCAGCACACAGCCTGCTCCGCTTTTGGCATAACCATGGTTTTCTAGGACGTGATACTCATCACCCCTGGCGTACTGTTACTGGGGGCTCTTGCCAGTACATAGAAAAACTGACTCGCTCATTTCAAGATTGCATCGAGAAAGACGTAACGATAGAAAACATCATCACCGTGCCTCAAGGCGTTCAACTCAACTTTGCGGATGGAAGAAGCTCTTTGTTTGACAAAGTCGTTATTGCTACTCACCCAGACCAAGCGCTTCAACTTTTATCGTCGCCCACATCATTAGAAAAAAATTTACTCTCCTCTTTTCGATATCAAAACAACGAAGTAATCCTCCATACGGATCCTCAATTCATGCCGAAGAGGCCTCGTTGTTGGGCCTCTTGGAATTATCGCATCGATATCAATCCCGATGAGACTCAACATCATTCGACTCATTATTGGATGAATTCCTTACAAAAAGTTTCAAACCAACACAACTACTTTGTTTCTCTCAACCCCCATGTTTTACCCGATAAAAACAGCATCAAGAAACAACTTCAGTATGAACATCCCCTCTTCGACCTCAAAGCTGTAGCAGCTCAAGAGCGCCTTTCTGAGCTGAGGCGAGAGGGCCTTCAAACTCACCGCTATTTTTGCGGCGCCTGGCAACGTTACGGTTTTCATGAAGATGGATTACTCTCAGCTGTTGAAGCCTGCAAAGCAATTTTAGGACATGATCCTTGGCAAAAAAGATGAATCGACTCTACGAACTACAAGTAAGTCACTGTCGTCTTAAACCGAAACGGCACGAATTTTCTTATGAGCTCTTCATGCTCTACCTGAATCTTGAGGAGCTTGAGGAGACTGCAAAAACAACATGGGGCTTGAGTCACAATCGTTGGAATCTTTTTTCCATTCATGATCGGGATCATATTGATCTCGGAATCTCTGGAGGAATTGTCCCCAACCTTTTAGCATGGCTAGAACAACAAGGAAAAAAAATTTCCGAAAAACCAGAGATCTACCTCATGACTTTTCCCACCGTTTTGGGTTATGGTTTTAATCCAATTTCGTTTTACTATCTTTATTCACGCGAGAAAAAACTTATTGCTGTGGTCGCAGAAGTCGTTAATACCTTTCGCGAGATGAAACTTTTTCTGATCGACGATTGCGATGCGGATGGCATTTGGAACGCTCGCCTTAAAAAAAATTTCTATGTTTCTCCCTTTTCAGATCCAGGTTTAGAGTTTGATTTTAGGATAGGAGCTCCGGAAAAAAAATGGCGTGTTAATATTGACGATTACGAAAATGAAGAGCGAATCTTTCTCAGTGCGATTCGCGGAAAAGCCTATCCGTTTTCTTCTAGGCGAATGCTCTGGTATTTTCTAAAATATCCTTTCTTATCTTTTTTCATTATTGGAGGAATACATTGGCATGCTTTTCTTCTCTGGAAAAAAGGTCTTCCTTTTTTTAAAAAATCAGATCGAAAGGAAGCCCAGCAAGATTTGCTGCGTCGCTCTAAAAATTAAAAACAAAAATCAATGACTCACGCCACCGTTACGGAATTTGTCCCCCTCGCAAAAGAACGTTATGTCAGCAAAAGCATCTGGGAATATTTTGTCCTGGATGCTCTTAAAAAAATGAAAAGAGGCGGTCTCTGCGTAGAGACTTGTGATCGGCCCACCCGCTATTTCGGAGAGCCTGGCGCGCGCATCACAGCTCATGTGACGATTCATGAACCTGCGGCTTTTTTCAAACGTTGTGCTCTCTATGGCGATATAGGATTGGGAGAAGCCTACAGCAATAGTCTATGGGATACCAAAGACATCAAGGCTGTTATTTCCTGGTTTATTGAAAACTTGAATTTTCTTCAGGGAAAAAACACCTCCGCAACGAATATTCCAAGCGTCAATTTTTTAACAATGCTGAATTGGGTAAAACATTTATTGCGTGATAACAATCTTACGATGAGCCGTCGCAATATTACGGAGCATTACGACTTAGGAAATGATTTTTATGCGCTTTGGCTCGATCCTTCGATGACCTACTCCAGTGCCAAATTTAAAGATCGCAACCAATCACTCCAAGAAGCACAAGCATTCAAATACGATTCTTTATGCCGCAAACTTCAACTTCAACCTACAGATCATCTCCTCGAAATTGGCAGTGGATGGGGAGGCTTTGCTCTTCACGCTGCTAAAAATTACGGTTGTAAAATTACAGGCATCACGCTCTCTCCCGCTCAGGCAGAATATGCGAAAGAAAAAATTGCGGCAGCAGGATTAGAAAATCAAATCAGTATTGAGATCAAAGACTACCGACACCTCAGCGGTTCTTATGATAAAATTGTCTCCATCGAAATGCTCGAGGCCGTTGGAGACCGCTACCATCAAGCTTTTTTTTCTCAATGCGATCAACTTCTAAAACCAAAAGGATTGCTTGGCCTCCAGATGATCACCGTTCCTGATCATCGTTATTCTAGCCTAAAGCGGAGCGTCGATTGGATCCAGCGTCATATTTTTCCTGGCTCTCTCTTGCTGAGCATTGGAAGAGTTAATGAAGTCCTGCTCAATACAAGCGATCTCTTTCTTCACGACTTAGAAGACTTAGGAAATGATTACGCACGGACTCTTGCAATCTGGCATGAAAATTTCAATGCTGTGCTGCCTCAGGTTAGAAAGCTCGGTTTCGATGAAGCTTTCATCCGCAGCTGGAATTATTATCTCAAATATTGCGAGGCCGCTTTTACAACACGTAACATCTCCGTTGTTCAAGCAGTCTATACTCGGCCTAACAACAACCATCTGCAGCGATCTTTCGGAAAGGAATCTTAAGAACCTGTTTTACTAATGCATCCACTATCTCTTTTTTTTGAAGGCACAGCGTTCCTCCTTTTTTTATTTATCTTAGCCTGGTCTTGGGCTTGCTGTTGCGATAATTACTCACTGGTCGATGCTTTTTGGAGCGCAGGAATGGGCCTGATCTCGATTCTCTTTCTGCTAGGCCCAGGAGAATGGAATTTCAAAAAAGGGATTATCGTTTTTCTTGTTGCTACTTGGAGTGTGCGACTCTCATGGCATTTAGCTTATCGCATTGCTAAGCATCATCCGCAAGAAGATCGACGTTATCAAAATCTTCGTGATGCTTGGAAAAACAACGAGAAGCTCTTTTCATTTTTATTTTTTCAAGCACAAGCTGTTTCCGTCCTCTTGTTGTCGCTCCCGTTTTTATTAATTGGAATTGATCAAAATCGTGAATGGAATTCTTGGGAACTTGCTGGATGCTGCCTACTCACGATAGCAATTTCAGGAGAAACAATCGCCGACAAACAGCTCGCCGATTTCAAAAAAACAGAGCCTCACCATTCAGCTATCTGCGAAGAAGGAATCTGGAAGTACTCTCGCCACCCTAATTATTTTTTTGAGTCACTCGTCTGGATGAGTTTCTACTTGATCATCGCTGGTTCTCCCCATGGCTGGTTGAGTTTTTATGCTCCAGCAACGATTGTTTTTTTACTATTAAAAGTCACCGGCATTCCTCCGGCAGAAGCCTCTTCATTACGTAGCAAAGGAGAGGCCTACCGTCAGTATCAACAAAAAACAAGCATCTTCATTCCATGGTTTCCAAAAAAATAAACTCCATCATCAACAAGCTTCTTGCTAAGAATCTGATTCCTGATCCCATCATCCGTTTTGGAATCCGCCGTCGTCTGGCCAATCATCTTGCTCTTTTTGAACGACTCACTTGTGAAAAGCGCCAAGAGCTCCTGATGCAACACCTCGCATCCTTGAAGCAGAGCCCTATCGCGATTGATACAGAAAAAGCCAATGAGCAGCATTACGAAATGCCAACCTTCTTTTTTGAACAAGTTTTAGGAAAACACAAAAAATATAGCTCGGGCTACTGGGATGCAACTGTCCATAACTTAGACGAAGCTGAAGCAAGAATGTTACAACTCACCTGCGAACGAGCTGAAATTAAAAATGGAGATCGCATTCTCGAACTCGGTTGCGGCTGGGGATCATTGACACTCTGGATGGCAGAACACTACCCAGATGCAGAGATCACGGCCATCTCAAACTCCCAGACGCAAAAAAACCATATCGATTCACAACTTTTAGCCCGTAAGATCAATAATGTTACCGTGCGTACCGTCAACATAATTGATTATTCAGGTGAAGGAGAATTGCTTTTTGATCGTGTCGTTTCGGTGGAAATGTTGGAGCACATGAAAAATTACAAGAAACTTTTTGCGCGAATCGCCGATTGGCTCAAGCCGAATGGGTCTTTCTTTGCTCATATTTTCACACATCGTGAATTTGCTTATCATTACGAAACAGGAGATGGGGATGACTGGATGGCTCGTTATTTTTTTACAGGTGGCCAGATGCCCTCCGATGATCTTTTGCTCTATTTTCAAGACAATCTTCAAATTGAAAATCATTGGCAACTAAGCGGTCTTCACTATAAAAAAACAGCTCGCGCTTGGTTAGAAAGAATGGATGCAGCCAAAAACGATCTTCTTCCACTCATGGCAGAAACATATGGTAAAAAAGAGCAACTACGGTGGTGGGTCTATTGGCGGGTCTTCTTTATGGCATGCGAAGAATTGTGGGGATATAAAAACGGAGAAGAATGGATCGTCTCTCATTATTTTTTTAGAAAATGTTGAGTCATCACGATTGAACGCCTAGCCCGGATATTTCATACTGATTGTGACGAGGAAGCAGCGAAGGCTGATGAGGCAAGGCAGACGAGGATTTGAGCGCCGGGCTGTATGTGTACATACTGTCCAAGCTCAAACCGGAGTCTAACGCAGCAGTCATAGGCCTTCCCTGCTTTCGCAGTAGATCGGTATGAAATATCCGGGCTAGATTCACTAAGTTGACGCCATTGAAACCATAGGCAATCCGCTACAGCCCTCCATGCCGCCAGATCGAGATAGAAAGCCGCAAGCAGAGATAGAATCCCAATAAAAATCCAACAAGTCCAAAGACAGGAATGCCAAAAAGATGAGGCGGTATTCGTGAGTGGATGAGAATCGAAGAAGCAATGAGCAGCGAGGAAGCAAGAAGTGCATTGACGAGGCGATTGCAAACAGAGTCGAGTGTTTTTCGGAGTGGCTCAATCCCTTCGGAAGCGATGCGATGCTCAAGAGGAAGAGAGAGTTCTCCCCTCTTCAGCTTCGTATAAAACAGCCGTAAGTCGTGTGGTAGATCATCGAGAAAATCGATACTCTCGGTAAGCACGCGGGTAATGACTTTTAAAATCCGTCGCGGTTGATAACGCTCCACAATCAATTCCATCGCATACGGTTTTCCTAAAACAATAAAATTCACATTGGGATCAAGGTAACGTCCGATCGCTTCCACTTGAGTCAGCGCTTTAATTCCTAGATAAAAATTCCCTTTCATGCGAAGACGATTTTCCCGAAGCACGGCCAAAAGGTTGTTGAGCACCTCTCCTAACTTAATATCGCGCAGTGACTCTGCAAAATGTTCATTAGAAAATTCTTCGACCTCAGATAAAAAATGAACAGGGTCATCGACACTCCCCTCCTCTGACATGTCAAGAATCGAACGCATCACTTGCCGATGATTTTTTTTAGCCAGACCCGTAATCAGCCCTGCAATGCTACGTCGAAATTGCAAGCTGAACATTCCCATCATCCCGTAATCATAAAGCCCGATGACACCTCCTGGCAGGACAACCATATTTCCAGGATGGGGATCCGCATGGAAAAAACCATAGACAAATATTTGTTGATAGATCAAATCAGTGACTGTCACTGCGAGCTTTTCAGGAGCAATGTCATGCTTGAGTAGGCTTTTACGGTCATCAATTTGAATCCCCTTGATGAACTGCATTGTCAGCACCAAATCGCTCGAAAGCTCACGATAGATGACAGGAACAGAAATGAGCAGATTTCCCTCAAACTGCTTGGCAAAGCGCTCTGCATTTAACGCCTCACGAGTAAAATGGAGCTCTTTTTTTAAAGTCTCCGAAAATTCAACAATCACTTTTTGTGGACTCAGGCTTCGGATTTCAGGAACATGGTTTTCTAAAAAAGAGGCCAAGTCTGCCAGAATAGCCAAATCTTGATTGATCACTTCGGTGATATCAGGCCGCTGCACTTTCACCGCTACAACTGTTCCATCGTGAAGCGTCGCTTTGTGAACTTGGGAAATCGAAGCAGCACCACACGGAGTTTCCTCAAATGATTTAAAAAGTTTTTTGACGGGACGCCCCAAGGACTCGTTGATGATCTGATAAACTTGCTTCGTGGGAAAAGGAGGGACGCAATCTTGGAGTTTGCAAAGCTCTTCATAAAATTCATCGTCAATTAAATCCCGCCGTGAACTTAAAATTTGTCCAAACTTGATGAAGGTCGGCCCCAACTCTTCCAATGCCAGCCGCATCCTTACTGGAAGAGGCTTTGAGAGGAGCCCCGTTTCGTGTATCGCAATCGCCACGTTCTCTAAACCGAGCACCTGCTCCAAGGCAACAAGCTTCAACACATCAGCAAAACCATACTTAAAAAGAATCGTCAGAATCTCTCGATAGCGCGGAAGATGACTTGCAAAAGTGACTGCGGAGCGGAAGCGTTGGAAGAGCATGAGCAGAAGAAGTAATGAGTAATCAGTAACGGGTAATGAGTGGCTGGCGCAAATTAAAAAATGCCATTTCTAAAAGTTGTTTTGAAAATAAAATCTAACAAAATAAGAATTTCTAAAAACTGGTTACCTTTCGATCTTAAGAATACTCATTACCCATTACTCGTTACCCTTTACTTTGTCTGTACACCTAGTTGTTATCAAGACCTCAGAGTAATGACATTAATAATGGCCGCGTTCAGGACAAGCTCTAGTTACTTCGCCTGTTCCCAAAAAGTCAGGTTCAGATCACCTTCACCGAGCTCATGAAGCCGACTTCCGAGTGATTGAACATGAGGCTGGTTAAAATGCAATTGGTGGTCTTCTTTACTTTCCCAATTTTCATAAAACATAAACTTGCCAGGATTATCCAAAGATTCATGAAGATCATAGTTGATGCAGCCCTTATCTTTCAAACTAGGAGCAACGAGCTCAATCAGCGCAGCACGCAGCTCCTCTTCTTTACCGGGCAGCGCTTGCAATAATACAACAACGGTATAGGGAGTTTTTTTCATTGCTGCTTACGTTATGAATTTAAAAAAAAGAAGCAATCACAAAGAAAAAAGTACCGCTCTTCGAAGTTTAAATTTTCATTACGCCAGCCTCCAGCCTCCAGCCTGATTTCTGTCCTTGCCACCCTTCCTTAATTCGTTATTCTTAACGGTCGTCGAAAAACGATCGCATCCCACGATTATTGCTCTTTACTAATCAATCCAGAGAACACTATGCAAATCGCAAATAAAAAAACGCTCACGGTTTTTGGATTAGTCATGCTCAATGTCATTGCCATCGATAGTCTCAGAACCCTTCCGATGAGCGCTGAGTATGGATTCTCTCTGGTTTTTTATTACATCGCAGCGGCTCTTCTCTTTTTTATCCCAGTCGCCCTCGTCTCTGCAGAGCTAGCCACAGGCTGGCCAGAAACCGGTGGAATCTATGTCTGGGTTCGCGAAGCTTTTGGAGAACAATGTGGATTTTTGACGATCTGGTTGCAATGGTTCTACAACATCTGTTGGTATCCAACCATCATGTCCTTCATCGCTGCCACCGTGGCTTATTGCATTGATCCTGCCTTGGTCAACAACAAGGGCTACATGATAACGGTGGTCTTTATTCTTTTTTGGGGCGCCACGTTGGTCAATTTTTTTGGCATGAAAGCTTCTCATGTTATGAATACAATCTCTGCGATCCTAGGAACATTACTCCCAATGCTCTTCATTATCATCCTAGGAGGCATTTGGGTCCTACAAGGCAAACCATTGAACATTCAATTTAATTGGCACAGTTTTTTTCCAGACTTAAGCAACATCAACAATATGGTCCTTTTGACAGCGGTGCTTTATGGACTCGTGGGCATCGAAATGTCAGCCTCACATGCCGGTGAAGTTGAGAACCCTCAGCGCAACTATCCTAAAGCCATTCTTTGGTCGGCCCTCTTGATCTTGGCATCGTTAGTAGGTGCCAGCTTGGCCATCGCACTCGTCATTCCACAAAAAGAGTTGAATATTGTTGCTGGATTGTTACAGGCTTTTGAAGTTTTCTTTAAAGCTTTCCATATCTCTTGGGCCATGCCTCTCCTTGCCTTGGCTATTGTGATTGGCTCCATGGGTAGCGTGGGAGCTTGGATTTTAGGACCCAGCAAAGGACTTCTCATGGCCTGTCATGATGGTTGCCTGCCCCTCAAGCTAGCTTTCAAAAATAAACATGGTGTCCCCGTTGCCATTCTCTTTTTGCAAGGAATCATTTTTACGATTTTGTGTGGCACTTTTATCTTCATGCCAACGGTTACGAGTAGCTTCTGGATTTTGAGCAACATCACTTCTATTTTGGCCCTCCTGGTCTATGTTGCCATGTTTTTAGCGGTTCTCAAACTGCGCTACAAACGTCCCGAGGTCCACCGCACCTTCCTCATTCCTGGAGGGAAAATAGGATTGTGGAGCACCTGTCTTATTGGGTTAATGAGCTGTCTCTTCACCATCGGCATTGGATTTTTGCCTCCACCTCCAAGCCAAATCCCCGTTGGTAACATTCACATTTATGAATGGGCCATGGTCCTTGGCGTCCTCACCAGCTGTATCTTGCCGTTTGTGATCTACGGACTTCATCAATTGCGACTCAGTCGCAACTAGCCACATTCTAGCTACCCCATCGTCATTCCGGACGCTGGAATCCAGCGACTATGGATCTTTATTTTTGTTTTCTTAAAAAAATTATTTTGCATTAAGTATTTTAAATTTAGCTTTTTTGACACTCCTACTCCAATCTGAATTGACCTTCGCTCGATTCCCACGTCAGCGGGAATGACGTTTGGTGGGATTTTTAACTAGATACTTCTTCTTTTATTGAACTGACATGAACTCTTCCCTCAAGAAACTCCAACAAAAAGCTTCCTACTTCATCATCGCGATGATCATGTGGGAATTTTTTGCCTTCTATGGTTTAAAATCCATTTTAATTCTTTTTTTAACCAGCTGCTTGCATTTGTCAGACGGTGCAGCCTATCAACTTTTTGGAAGCTTTGTCTCTCTGGTCTTTATCACGCCCATCCTGGGAGGATGGTTAGCCGATCGTTACTGCGGGTATCGGCATGCTACCAGCGCGGGATGTCTTCTGATCATTGTTGGCAGCTTTATCTTGGCTGAATTTCCACAAAATATTTTTATTGGATTAGCATTACTCACGATGGGGATTGGCTTTTTTAAAAGCAATGCGGTCTGCATGATTAGCAACTGCTACATCAATGATCCAGCTGGAGCAACTTCCGCTTTTTCACTTTATTATGTTAGCGGAAATTTAGGATCTATTCTCTCTGTCATTGCTTGCCCCTATATTTCAGAACATGTGAGTTGGAAAATGGGATTCATGATTGCCTCCGTGGGAATGCTCTTAGGATTCGCCATGCTCCTTCTTTCCAAACCTTATTTTTCTTGGGAAGAAAAAACAGAGAAGATGAAAAAGTGGCATAACTTTTCAATTCCTCAGCAATTCATGCTAACAGCCAGCATCCTTATTTCTGTCTTTGTTCCCACCTACTTCATCTTGCGCCACAATCTCGTTGGCTATCTTTTGGGCCTTGCTGTCATCGCCGCTTTTTTCATCTTCCTCAAAATCTATCGCGAGGCCGATCCCGTACGGAAAAAATTATTATTGATGATGCTCTTGCTTACTTGCTTTGCAACTTCCTTTTGGATTTTTAGCAATCAAGTTTACAGCTCTTACCCGCTCTTCCTGACTCGTTATGTCAATCGTTCTCTCTTTGGATTTGTGATTCCTGCTGGAATGTATCAGGCATTGAATCCCATTTCTGTTTTGGTCGCAGGAAGCATCATGACTTTTGTCTGGCGCTGGATGGAACGTCGTCATGTGCGGCCTCAGCCCGATACCAAAATGAGCGCGGCTCTGGTGCTCCTAATTCTTGGCTTTATTGTGATCACCTACGCAACGACAGTCGCTGGGTATCACTCTCCAATTTCCATGTTACTTCCGGTAATCAGCATTTGGTGCCTTGGGATGGCAGAAGTCTTTATTGATCCGGTCTTGCTAGCGGCTATGGGAGAGGCCGCACCTCGTAATACAGAAGGTCGCCTCGTCGCCATTTACTATCTCTTTATTGGAGCCATTGGAAATTATGTTTCTATCTGGGTTGCGAAGCTCACGGTAGATCCAACAACCAGCAAAGCATCACCAAGCAGTTTTCATGCTGCTTATTTACAAGCAACCTATATTGCTGTTGGGCTGTTGGCACTTTTGTTACTTCGGATTATTTGGAGAAAATGGAATGCAAGAAGAAGTAACGATTAACAGGTAAATTTACTCCAGAAACAAATAATCAAATTCGTAAAATTGATTTATCGTGCTACAAATTTTTAATATGACTTTGCCGAAGGCAACTATTTCACTCGTTACCCGTTACTTTTTAATTCTATGACTTCACCCACTTCTCGTTTATCTGATCCCTCTCGTGTCATTCGCGCTGCACGAGGAACTCAACTCTCTGCAAAAAGCTGGCTCACGGAAGCTCCTCTCCGGATGCTCATGAACAACCTTGATCCTGAGGTTGCTGAACGGCCCGAAGAATTGGTCGTCTACGGCGGCATTGGACGAGCAGCTCGCACGTGGGAATGTTTTGATAAAATTGTTGAGACGTTAAAAAATTTAGAAGCTGACGAAACCTTATTGATTCAGTCAGGCAAACCAGTTGGTGTTTTCAAAACTCACGCTGATGCGCCACGCGTCTTGCTCGCGAACTCCAATCTCGTTCCTCATTGGGCAACGTGGGAACATTTTCATAAACTCGATAAATTGGGACTGATGATGTATGGCCAGATGACAGCTGGTTCGTGGATCTACATTGGAACACAAGGGATCATTCAAGGAACCTACGAAACTTTTGTAGCAGCTGGAAAAAAACATTATGGTGGCGACCTTGCTGGCAAATGGATTTTAACGGGCGGACTTGGTGGCATGGGAGGCGCTCAAACACTAGCTGGCACGATGGCTGGCGCTTCCGTCTTGGCGATTGAGTGTGATTCCACGCGCATTGAAAAACGTTTATCGAAAGGTTTTGTGGATTATTCCGTCACCGATCTTGACGAGGCCTTGAAGTTGATCGAACAAGCCTGCCGCGACAAAAAAGCGATCTCCGTTGGACTCCTTGGCAATGCCGCAGAGGTCCTTCCAGAGCTGGTCAAACGTGGCGTGAAGCCAGACATGGTCACCGATCAAACGAGCGCTCACGATCCGCTCAATGGTTACTTGCCCATCGGATGGACCATGGAAGAAGCCCGCGAACGCCGTATTTCAGAACCTTCCGCGGTGATTCATGCCGCCAAAGATTCGATGGCGGTTCACGTCAAAGCGATGCTGGCCTTTTATGAACAAGGCATCCCAACATTTGATTACGGCAACAACATTCGTCAAGAAGCCTTCCATGAGGGCGTGAAGAATGCGTTTGATTTTCCTGGCTTCGTTCCGGCTTATATTCGTCCGCTCTTCTGCGAAGGCGTCGGACCTTTCCGCTGGGTAGCGCTCTCAGGAGATCCGGAAGATATTTACAAAACAGATGCCAAAGTCAAAGAGCTCATTCCTGATGATCCCGCCTTGCATCGTTGGTTAGACATGGCTCGCGAGCGCATTCAATTTCAAGGATTGCCGGCGCGCATTTGCTGGGTTGGTTTGAAAGACAGGGCCCGCCTTGGTGTTGCTTTTAACAAAATGGTCGCCAGTGGAGAATTAAAAGCTCCGGTTGTTATTGGTCGCGATCATTTGGACTCAGGTTCTGTCGCCAGCCCTAACCGCGAAACAGAAAGCATGCGCGATGGTTCTGATGCCGTTTCCGATTGGCCTCTGCTCAATGCATTGCTCAGCTGCGCTGGTGGCGCAACTTGGGTCAGCCTCCATCATGGCGGTGGCGTCGGCATGGGTTACTCTCAACATGCCGGACTTGTCATCGTCGCTGATGGAACAGAGGCTGCCGAAAAAAGATTGTCCCGTGTTCTTTGGAACGACCCAGGCACAGGCGTCATGCGCCATGCTGATGCGGGTTATCCGGAAGCGATCAAGTGCGCGAAGGAAAATCATCTTCATCTTCCGATGGTTGGTTGAAGGAAGAATGGCCACAAAGAACACAAAGAAATCAAAGAAAAGCAAAAGCAAATTTCGTAAACATTCGGCTAACACGTGCCTGACTTATGAAGAATCTGCAAGTGCGACGAATTTCACAAGAATTTTAAAATAAATCGGGACACTTAGAGAAAATTGATTTACAACATTAGGCATGAACAGATGCCTGCCGCGA
>JAPLTJ010000150.1 GCA_026398175.1 Verrucomicrobiia bacterium
GTGAGTGTGTTGCACTTCACTTGTCAATCGAAGTGTGTTAAAAATTGCTGCTGCCCTGGTGAAAAACGGAGCTGCTTTTTAGGAAAAAAATCTCACCTTTTAAAAAATGTCAAAAATGAGCTGTTTGCGGACACGCTCTAGATAGCTAAGTTGAAGTAATGGAGAGAGGCGTTCCAACTCTAACCCGTGAGTTCTGAGTCGCGACTCAAGAACAGCTCTGCCCCATGCGTCAGGGAGGCTATCCCAAAAAAGACCATGCAGTCCCTGGAATGAAAGATCATGATGCGCTTGAACAGCGGTGCCGGCAGCCAAAGGGAGATGAAACGGAGAAAGTTCCCATCCTGTTTCCAGCCACTTCTTATCATATTCAAAATAGATGAGACCATTTGAAGGATCATCTGCTAATCTGCCGACCCTCATCTCATCTTTGTAACGCACTTCTAGAATCATGATGATTTTCCTCGTTGTCGTTGTGGTTTTGGCATCAGCTCATCAATCGATCGTATCGGCAACGGTTTGAAGAGATCTTCGATTTCTTTGGTGCGTTGTAATGTCACGGCGATACGATAGAGGCGTTCAAAAGAAATTTTTCCTGCTCTCTCAAAGGCCTGGTACGTGGCTAAGCGGATGGCTGCGCGAGAAGCAATCTCCTGCTGACTCCATCCACGCTCCAGACGCAAAAAGCGGACGCGACCTGCTATGTTTTTTAGAACATGTTGTGGTATTGCTGTCTGTTTTACTGGAGCTAATGATTTCATCTATTTTAATTTAAATGATATTATTATAATAGTTAAATCAATTAAATGACAATAACTGATATTATTTTACTTCTACTGTTATTTGTTCTTATTGGCCTTTGACACACTCTCTTGCATGCCTCCTCTTTGGCGCAGTAAATATTTTTTTAAAAAAGCAAGGCAGCGTTGGTTAAAGTCAGCAGCATTGTTGAAGTTTCTAAAACCGTGACCTTCGTCTTCTTTGAAGAGAGGAGGTTCTGCTAACTTTCCTTGGTCTTGCAGGGCCTTGATGAGTTTATCTGATTGAATGCGATTGACGCGTACATCATTGGCGCCATAAGCAATAAAAAGTGGAACTTTGATTTTGTCGACTTGTGTAATGGGCGATTGTTTTAAGAGCAGAGAAGATTCCGTTTTTGGATTTCCAATCCTTTGATCTAAGACCGGCATGAGTGGATCCCAATAGGGAATAAATGTTTTGAAGAGCGTGATCAAATCCGAGACCCCCACATAATCAACGCCACAAGCAAACACATCAGGATAAAAAGTGACTGCGGCAACTGTTGCATAGCCGCCATAACTTGCGCCATAGATTCCCAAGCGATGCGGATCAGCAATTCCTCGGGCAACTATTGCTTCCGTTCCATCAATGATGTCGCTGATCATTTTTCCACCAAATTCCTTGTCGCCTGCCTGAAGAAATTTTTTTCCATAACCTGTCGAGCCGCGGTAATTAACTTTTAAGACCGCAAAACCAGCCTCCGTTAGGTCTTGAATATCTTTATTAAATCCCCATTGATCTCGAGCCCATGGGCCTCCATGGATGAAGGCAACGAGTGGAAGATTTTTTAACGGTTTATTTTTAGGAAGAAAAAGATATCCGTGAATGAGTAATCCATCGCGGCTTTTAAACGTGATCGGTTTGGCAGAGGCAATAAAGTTTTTTGTGCTGCGATGAAGGAGAGAGATTTTTTTGGTGGTGCGATCGTAGAGATATGTTGCAGAATTTTTTGGCGAATTAAACAGAACGAGCCATTTGCTTTCATCGTCGCTGCAGTTTTGAAGATGGAGGTCTCCCTGATCGATGGAGTGCAAAATGTGGAGATCGCTTTTGATTTTTGAGTCGCAAGGAAGATAAATAAAATCTTCTTTGAAGATACCGGTTGCTAGGATTTTTCCAGTGCGATCGCTTAACAAAACTTCGCTAATATCGTAATGAGGATCATTGGTAATAAAACGTTCTTTGCTTGTTGAAAGATTTATTTCAATTAAGGAAGTCGTATCTTTTTCTTTAGTTCGTGAAAAGTAGAGAGACTTTCCATCAGGGCTAAATCCATAAATGCTGGGAGTATCATCAAAAGCGCACGTGGTCAGTAGATGAAAAGGCTCTTGTTCCGAAGGGCGAGTTTCGATTTTTACATTGGTTCCTTTGATGACATAGCGTGCGCGAATCGCTCCTTGGGCATCAGCAACCCAGTCGAGAACATTGCCTGGATTTTTTTCTAAGAGATCGCACTTTCCGTTTTTAAGATTTAAGCGATAGACATCAAAAAATCGCTGGTCCCTAGCGTTCGTTTCGATCACAGCTTGATCGGGGTGATTTTTTGGAAGACTTAATATTCTTGCTTGCGCTTGTGGCTGAGGAGTCAGATCGACAGCCTTTTTTTCAGGATGAGAGGGATCAAAACGATAGATATGAAAATTTTCATTGCCTCCTTGGTCTTCAAAAAAAAGAACGTAACGACTGTCGCGTGTCCATGTAAGGCCTGCTATTCTTGTTTCTTGGTGTGTAATCGAGTGAGCAGTATCTAGCGATGTCGCACCCTTCTTAACAACGATGGGATCAATTTCTAAAACTCTGGCACTCGGCGTAGAATGCAGCGAAGCGACATATTTTCCGTTAGGAGAAATCATCTCTTCCCTAACCATCATCGGCATAGGATCCAAAACGAAGTTTTTATAGGGAACGGTAATTCCTGAGAGCTTCGGCAAAAGAAGGAGGAGCGTGCTAATAATCAAGAAGGAACTCTTTTTTGTGGTGAGGAAGTAAGACATAGGAAGGTGATATTGCTATCCAAAATAGCAGCGCAATTTAAAAGCAAGAGCATTTTTTGTTGCTATGAACAGGGCTGAAACGTTTCATGCCAACGGCATGTTGGCAGTTATCAAAATTCTTTATAGCAATTTCATTCTATTTCTCTAAACTCAATTCATGTCTTCAGCAGCATTCCCCACTTCTTTTTCCGATGCCGTAGTCCCTTCGCATTCTGAGCCAGCTCATCACGGTGCTCCGCCGCATGTCTGTAAATTCGGCATGATTGTTTTTCTCTTATCTGAGGGGATGCTTTTTGCGGGCCTCATTGGCGGGTACATTGTCTTGCGTCTCGGATGTGCTCAATGGCCTCCTTCGCCAGGATTGCCAGCGCTTCCCAAGGTGCTTACCGGTTGTAATACGCTGATTCTGATCTGTAGTAGTCTTGCATTTCACATGGTCGAAGTTTCTGTCAAAAGCGGAAAGACTGGACGACGCTGGTTGTTCTTAACGATTGCACTCGGCGCCACCTTCCTTTGTGGGCAAGCTTATGAGTGGACACATCTTTATCATGAAGGCCTTTGGTTCCATCTTGGAGGCGTCTATGGTTCTACCTTCTTCGTATTGACAGGATTTCATGGCGTCCACGTTTTTATTGGCGTGCTTTTAATTTTCTGGTGTTTTTTGCGGCAATGTTTTTTTAAGTCATTCACTCAACATCATCATGTCGCACTAGATAATGTCGGGCTCTATTGGCATTTTGTCGATGTGGTCTGGGTGTTTCTTTATACCATCTTGTACATTGTTTAATTTTGAACGTGAATTCTTCCCAGGCTAAATCCCTCTCACCCTCTTGGTGGGTTGTTATTTTTCTCCTAGTCGTGTTGTTCCTTGGAGGAACTGTGTTGATGTTCCGCAAGTCGGAGCAACGAGGCACGATGACAGAGCCTCCCATTGCTGAAGTTCCTGACTTTAGTTTTACGACACAAGAAGGGAAGACATTAACAAAAGCCGATCTCTTGGGAAAAGTTTGGGTTGCCGATTTTATTTTCACGCGCTGTGCTGGGCCTTGTCCCATCATGACGTCGCGTATGATCGATCTAGCTTCCAAGGTCGCAAAAATTCCAAACGTCAAATTAGTTTCTGTCAGCGTCGATCCGCTCTATGACACGCCTGCCGTCTTGGCGCAATACGCCACCAATATCCAAGCAAATCCAACACAATGGTATTTTGTGACGGGACCGCTCGACAAGATTACTGCTTTTACGCAACAAGGAATGAAGCAGACCCTGATCACTCAGCCTGGGGCGATGCCCAATCATTCTACTCGTTTTATGGTCGTCGATCAGGCGGGAATGATTCGCAGCTATCACGATGTCAATGATCCGGAAGTTGTGCAAAAAGTTTTGATCGATGTTGGAAACCTTGTGAGGCATCCCGCAACTCCTTCTCCGCCATGAAAAATATTTTAAAGTTTTTATTAGTCTTGAGTACTGTTGTTCCTTTTCAAGCTCTTGCCTGCGAAGGGTGCAAGATGGCGGCTTCTAAAGGAATTTCGGAGCCTCAAACAATCATGGCTGGAATGGCTTTTTCCTGGAGTGTGGTTTTTATGCTCGTCGCTTTTTTTTCGTTGCTAGCCATTTTCGGATGGGCCGCCTTTTCTGCTTGTGTACAAGCAGAAAAAGTTACGAGTAAAGGGTAAAGAGTAAGAAAAAAAATTTCTTATCGTTATTTCATTCAAACAAGCTGATATCAATATGATTTCAAATTTACCAAAAATAATAGGGTTAGCTTTTTCTAGTGCTCTTCACCCTTCACTCTTTACTCTTCACTCTTTACCATCCATCAATGCCTCTCTCAATGCCTTGAGCGCTCTCTTGATTTTAGGCGGATGGTATTGCATCAAGCATCAGCGACGAGTGGCTCATGCCTTCTGCATGATTGCAGCTTTTATTACCTCTTCTATTTTTTTAGGCTGTTATCTCTACTACCACTTTAACCTTCCTGGACATCATGTCGCTTTTACAGCGACAGGTTGGCCGCGAGTGATTTATTTTTTTATCCTCTTCACACACCTGCCTCTGGCATTAATCCTTGTTCCCTTGGTGATCATGACCTTTATGCCAGCATTGCGTCAGCGTTTTGATCAGCACAAAAAAATCGCTCGCTGGACCCTTCCTATCTGGCTCTATGTTTCCGTGACAGGGGTCCTAGTTTACTTCATGCTTTATATTTGGTTTCCAACAACAACAAAACTATGAACAACACATCCCTTCATCACGATCGCTCCATGCCTCATTCAGGTCTTGAAAAGACCGGGACGCTTGATGCTTTGGTGCACGATAAAGACCGTGATCAACTCATCTTGGCGATGTTTGAATTGCGACCATGGAATCTTGGAGAGTTACAACTTTTTCAATTGCAGGAAAAATTAAATGCTTATCTTTCATTCATCTTGGATGGAGAGATGAACGATTCATTTCCACACCTCATCGGCAAGCCTGTCAGCATCGAGCTTCGGACGTTGCATGAGCCAAATGAGGAGGCGCTCGGATTTTTAAAGCGCGTGAATGATCAGATCGCTCATCAACAGATTAGCCTCGAAGTTGTTTTGATCGAAGAGCAGATGGATGGTTGCCGCTGCAATCATCAAGGCGCCGAGTGTTGTGGTGGTCCTTCTATGTTGTCCATGGAGAGAGAAACTTGCTGTCAGGAAAAAACTGACGCGCGTTGCTGTCAGGAAAAAAGTCAAACGAGCTGCTGTCAAGAAACTGGTCGAGAGATTTCTTCATTATGTGGTTGTCTTAATGCTTGAGGAGAGAATATTTTTATTGAAAAAGTTATTAAGATGAACACTCGTTACCCGTTACTCGTTACTCGTTACGCTGTTGTTTTACAACAGCTCTCCCCATGCTAGACACTGGTACATCTCGACCTCGTAACGTTGATTGGAAAAGAGCGGCCGCCATTCTCTATGGAGATTGGGGAACGAGTAAAGCTTATGTGATCGGTCTTGCTTTTGCCGCGGCTGGTTACAGTTGCTTCTGGCTTGTTGTTCCGATGTGCATTTTAACAGCGCTTGTTGGAATCAACTACATCACGATTTGCCGACTCTATCCCAATGGTGGTGGTGTCTACGCAAGTGTGCGCCATCGCTCGGAAGTGATTTCGATCGTCGGTGCTTTTTTAATGGTTGCCGATTATATTGTGACTGCTGCCCTCAGCGCGTTGGCTGCCTTTCAATATTTAGGAGTCAGTCATCCTGCCTACTATGCTGGAGGCGCTATTTTGCTCATTGGTTTTTTAAATTTCTTTGGCCCCAAGCACACAGGAGCACTAGCCGTGATGATTTCTGTGCCAACAGGGTTGGTGGTGATCATGCTCGCAGTTTTTTCCGTGCCTCATTTGGGAACAGCATTGACTCACCTGCAACCGCTTCACGATGGTTTGGGGCATAATTGGGTTGGCTTTGTCAGCATTGTGCTGGCTCTTTCAGGAGTTGAGGCGATTGCCAATGCCACAGGCGTGATGAAGCTCAACCCAGGAAGCTCGCTGAGAGCTCCTGTCGTGACTAAGACATCAACGCGAGCGCTTCTCGTTGTTCTTTGTGAAGTGGTCGGATTTACGGCGCTCCTTGGTTTAGCGATGACGGCTTTGCCTGGATTGGCAGTTGCTCATGGTGATGTGAGTGCCCCTGGAGCAGAAGGTGTCAGAGATTACATGTTGCGATACATGGCACAGGTTTTTGTGAGTCACTCGCTAGGGCCTATCTTCGGGATGGTCGCAGCATGGTTGGTCAGTATTACCTTTGGACTGCTCCTACTCTCCGCTGTTAATACAGCTATTCTGGGTTTGATTTCTATTTCCTTTTTGATGTCAAGAGATGAGGAACTTCCTCCTGTCTTTGCAAAGCTCAATCAATTTGGAGTGCCTCATTTTGCATTGTTGCTGGTCACCTTGATTCCAGCGGCCTTGGTGATTCTCGTTGGAGATATTTCAGGACTTGCAGAGCTTTATGCAGTGGGGGTTGTCGGCGCTATCGCCACGAATCTTGGAGCTACGATGACCGATCGTAAATTACCATTACGTTTTTATGAGCGCGCCTTGATGTTTATCACTTTTGGTATTCTCGTCGCTATTGAAATAACACTCTTTATTGAAAAACCAGGCGCTCGCGTCTTTGCTGTTACGATCCTAGCGATTGGGCTCATCATGAGAGGCCTAGCTCGTGAGCATTCCCTTCGCAAAGCAGCAAAACTAAAAGCTCAGAGTCACGAACTTCATCGTAAAGTAGAGCAGGTCAATCTTACTTCACGACAGCTACCATCCGTGGTCGCTGCTGCTGCGCAGCATTCTCAGCATCATCATTACGAACATCCCACGCAGCATCATGGGGGTCCTATTCTTGCTGCTGTACGAGGTTTGGGCAAGACGCTGGATTTTGCAGTCGGAGAAGCTCGCGAAACAGGGCGTCCGCTCTACGTGATGTTTGTTCGAGAACAACCAGCCATTGCTCCAGGGGACCGAAAGAAAAAATGGCACGATGACAAAGAAGCCAAAATTATTTTTGAAAGTCTCAGAGAAGAAGGACTCGGAGAAAATATTTTGCCTTGCTACACCATCAGTGACTCTCCTCCTGATGCTATTGCCGATCTGGCTTCTACCGTCGGCGCCGAACGCGTCATTATCGGAGCTTCTCAGCGAGGAAAACTGGTCAACATGCTTCGTGGAGATTTGATTTCGACGCTTTCGAAGATGCTACCAGAGGACATGTACCTGGTCGTTTGCGGCTGAAAAATTGCCTCATTAATTCTACTGCTGCGGCGAAGAACTGCGTTGTGCCGGTGCTTGCCTTCGTCGAGTATTTCCATATACACTCCTCGTCTGTGCGCGGTCACGCCTTGTTCTTCATCCGCAGCAGCGAATTTCTGAGGCAATTTTCTTAGTTTGTTGACTGGGCCTGAACAGAATTATTTTTTTGCGCTGAACAGCGTCATTTTGCGCTTGCGCTTGAATTCCTCCTTCAGCACAAAAATACCTGCGCCTTTTCCTGAAAAGGGGGCTGTGAAAAAGGGTAGATCCCTGAAATTACAGAATTTTAGGCCAAGGCGTAAAAAAATTGAGGATGCTACTCAAAAAACGCGTTTATTTGACCTGTAGCACCGTTTGTTAGGTGGGGTGCTATGACCATAGCGGCTGAAATGAGTGTGTTTGAAGAGCCTTGTTTTAATCGAATCATGCAGATCATCAGCATGTTGCTGATAAAATTTGATTTTTGATTCAATGAGGTGCTCAGCAGTTTTCTCTGTAGAAATGTTCCTAGATTCTGTCCAAAACAGCAGTTTGATTTCAAATAAGGCGCTGCCAACGTCAACTCATAAGCTTCTGTAAATCGTGATAAAGTGGCGCGCTCCAACAATCAGTTTTGTCTGCAAGTCTTACTTCGAGCGCGCTCGCATGTAAGGCGTGGCGTGGCAGCCAGAGCTTTTTTTCTAAAGCTGGGGTCCATCCCTTTTCAATAAAATCGAGATAGTACTCTTCGGAAGGTCCGTAAATTTTATCGCCGACGATCGGATGTCCGAGGTGAGCGAGGTGGACGCGAATTTGATGCGTGCGTCCGGTGCGGGGCCAGCAGCGGAGGAGCGAGAGAGGACCGTGTTGAGAATGGTGCCAACGTTTTTCGACTTGGAAGTCGGTGATCGCTGGAGCTCCCGTTGGATGAACAGCTCGTTGAAGCCAGACTTTTGTGGGAAAAACTTCTCCTTTTCTCAGCAAGGGAGCATCGATCGTTCCTTGATCTTCCTTAGGCCAACCAATGACAATCGCTTGATATTCTTTTTTAAAAGCGCCACGTTCCAACGCCATCGCGTATGTGCGTGCTGATGCGTGATGCTTGGCGACGAGAATAATGCCACTGGTCTCACGATCGAGTCGATGAATCAAAGAAACTTGACCGCCATTTGTGAGTTCATAGGAAAGAAGCTCTTTCAACTGATCCCAAAGGGTGATGGGACCGCCTGGCTTGGTTGGATGGACAAGCAGGTGCGGTGGTTTGTTGATCACTAAAAGATCAGGAGTCTCGTTGATAATTTGGAACATAGGGGGCATAGGGGTCGGCGCCGAAATACACTGACCCTAAAATTAACAAATTACGGAACCGACCCCTAAGTGTTGCATAAAAAAATCTTTCCTCCAACACCCTAAACTTCTAAACTTCTAAACTCTAAATTTTTTATGCAAAAACAACGCGCGTTAGCACAATCAGCGAGCCTTACTGGGAGTGCTCTTCATACAGGTAATCATGTTACACTGACTATTCATCCTGCTCCAGCCGGCCACGGCTATAAATTTAAGCGGAGTGATTTGCCTGATGAACCGATCATTGATGCCAAGGTGGAACATGTCAAAACAGTAGAACGTTCTACAACGCTTGTCGAAGGAAACGCCAAAATTCATACGGTTGAGCACATCTTATCGGCCTTAGCAGGCATGGGTGTTGATAATGCCCTCATTGAAATGGATGCCAATGAGCCGCCGATCATCGATGGAAGCGCCAAGGCTTATGTGGAGCTCATTCAACAAGCCGGTATTGTTGAATTGGAGGCAGCACGATTTTCTTTAGAAGTGAGTGAGCCGCTTTGTTGCGAGTCGGAAGGTGGTTCCATGATGGCACTTTTTCCAGGGCCAGGTTTTCGAATTTCTTGTACGCAAGTCGGACCCGATGGGCGCTATACGCAATATCTTTCACTCGAAATCACTCCCGAGGTCTATGCGAGAGAGATTGCGCCAGCGAGAACGTTTGTTTTTTACGAAGAGGTGAAAGACTTGATGGAGAAAGGACTGATCAAAGGAGGAAGTCTTGAAAATGCTTTGGTGATTCGTGGTGAGTCGGTCTTGAGTAAAGAACCGCTCCGTTTTCCAGATGAATTTGTGCGCCATAAAATTCTCGATATCATTGGAGACTTGGCTCTCGTGGGACGCCCGTTGCAAGGGCATGTTGTGGCTATTCGTCCGGGACATGGGCCCAATACGGAGCTCGCTCGTGTGATTGCGAAGCGGCATGCAGATTTGTTAGCCATGGCACCACGCCCGATGACCTCATCAGCGATGGTCATGGATATCAATGAAATCATGCGCACCTTGCCTCATCGCTATCCGTTTCTCATGGTCGATCGCATTATTGAAATCGATGGAGAAGCAAAAGCGGTTGGCGTCAAGAGCATCACGATCAACGAACCTTACTTTCAAGGCCATTTTCCAGGACATCCAGTCATGCCAGGTGTCTTGCAGGTTGAGGCTATGGCTCAAGTTGCCAGCATCATCATGATGCGTAAGACGGAAAATTTAGGAAAGATCGGCTACTTCATGAGTGCCGACGAAGTGAAGTTTAGAAAACCTGTTTTTCCAGGAGATATGCTCTTCATCCACGTAGAGATGATGCGAGCTCGTAAAAATATCGGCAAAGCGCTCTGTCGGTGTATGGTCAATGGCGAAGTTGTTTCGGAGGGAGTGCTCATGTTTGGATTGGTCTCCAAATAACAGAAAGGATTATTCACGGGGATGGAAGCGATAGAAGGGATAAAGGCAAAAAAATAAATTTAGATTTTAGAATTTCTTAAATTATTTCTCCCAAAATTCTGATAGCACTTTCAAATTTTTTTATTTTAATTTTTTAAAATCTTCTTTTATCCCTGTGAATTTCTTTTTTTGAAACTTCATCAACACCATGTCTGACATTCATCCCACAGCCATCATCGATCCCAGCGCCATTATCGGAGCTGGAACTCGCATTGGGCCTTACTGCATCATTGGGGCTGGCGTAGAACTTGGTCCAGATTGCCATTTGCACGGCCATGTCACCATCATGGGGCCAACTAAAATTGGAACAGGGAATGAGTTTTATCCCTACGCATCGATTGGGCAACGAACGCAAGATCTGAAGTATGCAGGTGAGCCAACTTTTTTAGAAATTGGAGTTCGTAATTGTTTTCGCGAATTTGTGACGGTCAATCGTGCCACGGCACCTCATGGAAAGACGATTGTTGGGAGCTATGGGAATTTTTTAGCTTATGCCCATATTGCTCATGACTGCATTGTTGGTGACCATGTGATTTTTTCTAATAATGGAACGTTGGGAGGGCATGTGATTGTTGGAGATTATGTCATTATTGGAGGATTAAGCGCTGTTCATCAATTTTGCCGCATTGGAGAACATGCGATGATTGGTGGTTGTACAAAGATTGTTCAAGATGTTCCTAGCTTTATGATTGCTGATGGAAATCCAGCTGAAATTCGTGGTATCAATCAAGCCGGTCTGGAGCGTCGTGGATTTTCAGTTGAAGATATTAAGGAACTTCGTAATGCCTATAAAACCATTTATCGAAGCTCTCTCAATACGGCTCAGGCTGTAGAAGCACTTGAGAAAAAACATGAGAGCTCTGCTTTTATCAAAGAGCTGCTAAATTTTATTAAAGAAAGTAAAAGAGGAATTATTAAATAGACTCATTGTCATTCATCTGTCATTTCTGAAAAAGTAGAAATATCCATTTCAGTATTGTGCAACAGCTCTACTAACCGTCATTCCAGTGGACGCTGGAATCCAGGCGAAGGTCAATTCATGTTTGAGTAGTAGCGTTAAAAAAATTTAAAAAGATTGATGAGAATCAAAAAATACTTTTACGAAAACAAAAATAAAGATCGTCAGTCGCTGGATTCCAGCGTCCGCTGGAATGACGGTGGTGTAGCTGGAATGTGGCTAGTGGCTTCCTGCCTTCTGTTGATTGGTTTTATTTTTGGCAAGAGTGTTATTAAATAAACTCATCTCGCTATGAAACCCTGCTGTCAGAACTCTGCTGTTTCACATGAAGTTACAGCTGAATTAGAAGCACGCGATTGGCGTCGTCGTTTTTGGAATGCTTTATTTTTAAGCGTGCCGCTTTTTTTGCTCTCAATGGGAGCGATGCTGCTTCCAGCCACTCTTCAAGCAGTACTGATGCCCTGGACATCATGGATTCAGTTGTTGTTAACGCTGCCTGTTCTCTTTTGGGCTGGTGCTCCGATTTGGAAAAAGGGATTACGTTCTTTTGATAAACGTTCTCTCAATATGTTTTCGCTGATCATTGTTGGAATCAGCGGAACTTTTTTTAATAGCTGCTGGCAATTAATCGCTGCGCCACCACAACAGAATCACGATCTCTATTTTGAAGCAGCGGCGATGATTATGTTGTTGGTTTTATTGGGTCAGTTTTTGGAATCGCTAGGGCGCAAGAAGGCTGAAACCGCTTTACAAGAGCTTTTAGAAGCAGTGCCAACAACAGCGATGCGTCTGTTTGAAGATCGCGAGCAAATAGTTCCGGTTAGTAGTTTGCACCCAGGTGATCTCGTTCGCATTTATCCCGGAGAAAAAATTCCCGTTGATGGAACGCTGGTCGAGGGAAGTTCTTTGATCGATGAATCACTCATGACGGGAGAATCATTGCCAGTGGAAAAAACTCAGAGATCGCCTATTCATGCCGGCACGGTCAATGGGCATGGAAGTTTTGTGATCTGCGTGGACAAAGTTGGAGCAGCAACGGTACTGGGACAGATGAAAGAAATAGTCCTCATGGCTCAGCAACATCGTGCGCCAGTGCAAAAGTTGGCTGATCGTCTCGCCGCGAAAATCGTGCCGCTGATTTTTGGTATCGCTTTGTTAACTTTCTTGGGATGGTATTTGCTGCATCCCGAGTTGGGGGCTTCTTTTGCGCTAGCTCGTTCTTTGTCGGTACTCATGATTACTTGTCCTTGTGCCTTGGGATTAGCGACGCCGCTGGCGTTGACGGTGGGCATCGGCAGTGCAGCACGCCAAGGAGTGCTGGTGAGTGATGCTGTGGCGTTGGAACAACTGAATGCTGCGACCATGATCGTGTTTGATAAAACGGGGACATTGACTGAGGGAAAATTTGAAGTTACCGGATGTAAAGACTTCTCAACATTGCCAACCGCAGCATGGCTGAGTATGTTGGCCGCTGCTGAGCGTGGGAGTGAGCATCCTTTGGGTGCCGCTATTTTGCGTTACGCGGAAGAGCAAGGAGTTGAAAAAAAAGAAGCCTCGTTTTTTGAGGCCGTACCAGGTGGCGGAGTCCGTGCGGTGATTAATGAAAAAAAAATTATTGTTGGGAGTGAAGATTTTTTGGTGAATGAGCAAGTAGAGTTGAGTGCCTTGGGAGATTTTTTTAAAAATCAGAAAGCGACGATGGTTGCTGTTGCGATCGACCGAGTTTTAGTTGGGGTGGTTACATTAAGTGATCCAATAAAACAAGACGCAGCTGAAGTTGTTCGTTCATTGACGGAAGCAGGCCTCAAGGTGGCGATGCTGACTGGGGATCGCGAGGTTGTTGCAGGCCAAGTTGCCAACGCGCTTGGTATTTTAATGTGGAAGGCGGGCCTTTCTCCTCAAGAAAAAGCGGAGCAGATTAACGAGTGGCAACAGGCCAATGAGAAGGTAGCGATGATTGGTGATGGGATCAATGATGCTCCAGCACTAAGTGTGGCTGACGTTTCTTTGGCGGTGCATCGTGGTTCTAATCTTGCCAAAGAGACAGCTGGAATCATCTTGATGACACCATCTTTAAAATCAATTTTGAGTGCACGATCATGGAGCCATCGAACGATGAGTGTCATCCGACAAAATCTTTTTTTTGCTTTCGTTTATAACTTGCTCGCTGTGCCGCTAGCAGCAGGTCTTTTTTATTCCTCACTCGGCTTGCTCCTCAATCCGATGTGGGCGACAGCAGCAATGAGCCTGAGCTCGTTGTCAGTCGTTGGAAATTCCTTGCGGCTGAGGAAGGAAAATTAACCACAAAGTAACGGAAGGCAGAAAAGAGAATAGCCACAAAAGAACACAAAGAGCACAAAGAATTAAACTTTCTTTTTTTGTGCTCTTTTGTGGCTATTAATTTTTTATTTCTTCTGCAATTCCTGCATCGGATTTTTCTTTTTCTCTTCCTGCTTAAACTGGAAGTGGTCCTTTACCAAATGACGAGGCCAGAAGTTGGTATCACGATGGCTTTCGGGGAGCTCTTCGTGAGGATCGACTTGAAGTGATTTCAATTCTTTTGTGGTGATGAGAAGTTTGGAAACTTTTTGATTATTGGTGCGCCAAATTTCAGCAGGAATGCGCCGCTCTTCGCTAGTTCCATCGGTATAATCGATCTTAAGTGGGATGGGCATGATGAGGCCTCCACGGTTGCTGAAGTCAATGACGTAGAAGTTCCGTTTTGTTGTCAGAATGCTAGGATCAATCTCCTCTTCTTCTAATGCTTTCAAGAGTGTTTTGAATTTTTCTTGTTCGCTTGGAAGAACGGAAAAGACATCGTAGCTGCTATAGAAATCTTGGAGTTCGGGATGAAGCTCCACATAAGTCTTCACGTTAGCATCGCGTATTTCAGCGACTGTTTTTATATGTTCTTCTTTTTCTTTTTTAGCAACAGGCTTGTCTAACGTAGGGTTGCCTGTGTCGAGAATGTATTGATGAACGGTATCGACGGAGATGCTGCAAGGATCGATGGAGTAGAACCATCCGCGCCAGAACCAATCGAGATCGCATCCGCTTGCGTCACTGATCGTGCGGAAAAAATCAGCTGGTTCAGGGCGCTTGAATTTCCAGCGATTAGCATAAACTTTAAAGGCAAAATCAAAACGTTCAGGGCCAAGGATTGTGTTGCGAAGCAGGTTGAGGCCGCCGGCAGGTTTTGCATAAGCATTGCCACCGAGTTTGAGAATAGAATCTGCCGTTGTCATGATCGGAACGAGGTCAGGTCCATTCATATATTTTGGAAGATTGCGTGGTACGCACCGATCATTTTTAAAATCCTTTTCCCAAAGATCGGTTGCAAGGTGTTCTAAAAATGAGTTGAGGCCTTCATCCATCCATGCCCATTCACGCTCATCACTGTTCACGATCATTGGGAAAAAGTTGTGACCCACTTCATGAATAATCACAGCAATAAGTTCTTCTTTGGTTTCTTTGGAGTAGGTTCCATCTTTCTCTGGACGCGTTCCGTTAAAGCAGATCATCGAAAATTCCATGCCAAAGATGGGACCATTGACCGAGTTAACCGTGGGATACGGAAAAGGAAAGGTGTGTTGGGTGTAGACTTCCAAGGTGTGAAGGACAGCCTGCGTCGAGTATTTGGACCAGAGAGGTTCTGCTTCCTTGGGATAGAATGACATGGCTATTGTCGGTTTCTTGGGATCTTCACAAACCGCAGCAGGGACCCCTTGAGCATCCCAAATAAATTTACGCGAGGAAGCAAAAGCAAACGTGCGAATGTTGTCGGCTTTAAAAACCCAAGTTTTTTTTCCGGAAGGATGGTGAGCCTCATTTTTCTTAGCTTCTTCGGGAGTGACGATGAAGACGGGATGTTTAGCGGTGGCAGCAGCTTTCAATCGTTCGCGCTGCGTCGCTGTTAAGACTTGCTCTGAATTTTGAAGCTCGCCGGAAGCACTGACGATGTGATCTTCGGGGAGGGTTATCTTGACGAGGTAATTGCCAAACTCGAGTGAGAATTCGCCAACACCAAGGTAGGCCTTGTTTTGCCATCCTCGAACATCGGTGTAGGAACACATCCGAGGATACCAATTTGCGACTTCAAAAATATAATTTTTATCTTTTTGAAAATATTCATAGCCCGTTCTCACAGGGAGCAACGTTCCATCATTAATTTGATAATGCCATCTGATGTTAAAGCGGAGAGTGCTGCCGGAAGCGAGTGGGGTTGGCAGATCAATTTTCATCATCGTATCGGCAATCAGAAAGGAAAGGGGCTTGCCAAGGGAATCGGTGACAGAATCGATCGCTAAACTTCCATCAAACTTTTCTTTTTGGAGTTCTGAGAGAAGTGTTTTTGGTTTGAATTTATCGAGCTGAATAGAATCCATTTGATTGCCTGAGAGTACTTCCGTGAACTCTTTAGCAGAATGTTTTGCAAAGAGGTTGGGATCGAGTTCCAGCCAGAGGTAAGTGAGCGTGTCGGGAGAATTATTGTGATAGGTGATCGTCTCTGAGGCTTTTAAACCTTGCGTTGTTTCATCAACTTCAACGTTGATTTCATGATCAGCCTGTTGCTGCCAATAGGCTTTTCCTGGCGCGCCGGAGGCTGTGCGTTGCTCCGTAGGTGTTGGAAGAAGTTCTGCTAGTGGTTTGAATTTGTCACTAGGCAGTGATTTAGGTGCATCTGGTGGGAGAGCAAAAGAGTGGCTCAGAAACAAGAGTGAAAAGAAAAGTGGTGTCAATATTCGCATCGGCGCATCGTACATTTAAAAATGGAGGAGCCAAGTAAAAATTGGAGAGTAACAAATATCCAATGTCGATATACCCTAACCGTCATTCCAGCGGACGCTGGAATCCAGTGACTATTGATCTTTATGTTTGCTTTCGTAAAAGTATTTAATCCTCATCTATCTTTTTCAATTTTTTTAAGTTACTACTCAAATGTGAATTGACCTTCGCCTCGATTCCAGCGTCCGCTGGAATGACGAGGAGGGGTGTCATTTTTTAGTGTTTACAAAACACAATGACTTTCAATGATGACTTCTTGGTTCCAACGTTTCCTCACGACTGATCTTCCTGTTAAAACAGAAAAACCAGGTCAAAGAGATCCTGTTTTAGAGGAACAAGCGCGTCAGTTGCTGCAGCCTCACTCGCCTCGCTTATCTGAACGAGTCACAGTGCGTTGGAACTCGCGTATGCGCACCACAGCGGGTTTGGCTTCGTATCAGTGTTGGGAGGTGATACTCAATCCTGCGCTAAAAAAAATTTCAGAGACTGAAGTTGAGAAAACGCTGCGTCATGAATTGGCCCACTTGCTCGCGCGCGATCGCTCAGGAAGAAAACGGATTGCGCCACATGGAGACGAGTGGCGTCAGGCCTGTGTCGATCTTGGTATTCCCAACGAAAGTCGAACGCATCAACTTCCTTTTGTCCGACATCGCCAACAGCGAAAATTTTTCTACCGCTGTCCTTCGTGCAAGGAGACATTAAGTCGTGTTCGCAAGCCGCGTCGTAAGATTGCCTGCCTCGCTTGTTGCAAGAAGCATGCTGGCGGAAAATATGAGGAACGATTTAGGTTTGAGAATGTTAGTCAAATCGATGAAAATTAATTTCTTTTAAAACAAGAAAATATTTTAGCAATGATGAATGCTATCGTGTATCGTCCAATGGAAAGTATGAAAAACAAGTCCCTCTTTATTGGAAAAGTTGCAATCACTTTTTTTCTTTGTTTTGTCTCAGTAAAAGCTCAGAGCGATCCCTTGCAGAATAGCAATAGCCCAGAGGCTCTGCCGATGATTGTGACAACTCAACGAATCACAAAGTCGATCTGCATTGACTTGCAAATAGCACCAGCAAAAGAGAACCAAACAATTATTGCTGATTCAATAACGCTCGTCCTTTCTAGTGATACGTTAAACCTAACCGTGCATTCTAGCACTTATCACAACACGAATGGTTTTTTGGACAATCCAGAGTTTAGTCGTGATTTCAGTCTTTCGAACCAGCATGCTGTTGATAAATCGATTTTGTCTTATGGGTATCCGGATACCTCTGGTGATCAAGAAATCAAAGTATGGCATCCAAAAGGGATCGGATCTGTAGTTGTAGAATTCGAGACAGACCTCGTCATCAAAGAGGGGAGCTTGCTAAGGTTAACCTCATCAAAAAAAAGACATGTAAAAGTTCAGGTGCCGGTTAATGTTGTGGAATGAAGTTGGTTTAAAAACTCATCCCGTAGAGAGGTCATCATGCTTCGTTGCGGGATTTTTTTTGTTCTTACGGAAAAATAGACGTTACTCATTGATCGCTGTCCGCTATTTTTAAAGGAATAATTTTTTAAAAATGACTTCTTCAAAAGACAAAGTAACTGAGAGCCCTGAAGTGAGTAGTCGTGAGCCGCTGCCAGCGAGTAAGCGCGTTTATCTCTCTGGGAAAAAACATCCCTTCTTGCGTGTTCCGATGAGAGAGGTAGTGCTGTCACCGACAAAAAATTTTCAAGGGGTGCTCGAGGAAAATGAGCCCGTGCGGCTCTACGACTGTAGCGGGCCGTGGGGAGATCCTGATTTCAAAGGGGAGGTGACGGAAGGGCTTCCTGCCTTGCGCGCAGAGTGGATTACAGGACGTGATGATGTTGAGCCCTACGAAGGTCGAGATTTGCAGCCGATGGACAATGGTTACTTGAGCGAAAAGCATGCAGCTTATGCCAGCAATGCGGAGCGGAACCGTCTAGTTGAATTTCCAGGGTTGAAATCAAAAAAGCGCCAGCCACTGCGGGCTTCGAAGAGCAATCCGGTCACGCAGCTCTGGTATGCGCGCCAAGGCATCATCACGCCCGAGATGGAATTTATTGCGATCCGTGAGAATCAAGGTATGGAAAGGCTTCAAGAGTCAGCGATTGGAATGTGCAATGAATTGAACCATCGTCATCCGGGATCGCAGGAAAATCCTTCTTCAGAATATACGCCCTCCATCTTTCGTCGCTTTCCTCAGCGAATTCCAAAACGGATCACGCCAGAGTTTGTGCGTGATGAAGTTGCTGCTGGCCGTGCTATCATTCCAGCCAACATTAATCATCCGGAACTTGAACCGATGATCATCGGGCGAAATTTTCTTGTCAAAATTAATGCCAACATCGGCAACAGCGCCGTGGCATCAAGCATTGAAGAAGAAGTTGAGAAGATGCGCTGGGCCACCAAATGGGGCGCTGACACGGTAATGGATCTCTCGACAGGAAAAAACATTCATGCGACTCGCGAGTGGATCTTGCGTAATTCACCGGTGCCGATCGGAACGGTGCCGATTTATCAGGCTCTCGAGAAGGTTGGGGGCAAAGCCGAAGAACTCACCTGGGAAATTTTTCGCGATACCTTGATCGAGCAGGCAGAGCAGGGTGTTGATTATTTTACGATTCATGCCGGAGTGTTGCTTCGCTTTGTGCCGCTCACAGCCAAGCGAATGACGGGCATCGTGAGTCGCGGCGGTTCGATCATGGCAAAGTGGTGCCTCTCGCATCATCAGGAAAATTTTCTCTACACGCATTGGGATGATATTTGTGATATCATGGCAGCGTACGATGTCAGCTTCTCGATTGGAGATGGCCTTCGTCCGGGGTCGATTGCTGATGCCAATGATGAAGCGCAATTCGGAGAACTCGAAGTTCAAGGCGATCTCACCAAACGAGCCTGGACAAAGGGTGTGCAGGTGATGAATGAAGGTCCGGGGCATGTCCCGATGCACATGATTGAGGAGAACATGGCGAAGCAATTGGAATGGTGCCATGAAGCTCCGTTCTACACGCTTGGGCCACTAACAACTGACATCGCTCCCGGCTACGATCACATTACCAGTGGCATTGGGGCTGCGATGATTGGTTGGTATGGCTGCGCGATGCTTTGCTATGTGACGCCGAAAGAACATCTCGGTTTGCCGAATAAAAAAGATGTGAAGGATGGTGTCATCACTTACAAGATTGCAGCTCATGCAGCTGACCTCGCCAAAGGCCATCCCGGGGCGCAGTATCGCGACAATGCACTTTCCAAGGCGCGTTTTGAATTTCGCTGGGAAGATCAATTTAATCTAGGGCTCGATCCCATCACAGCGCGCGAATTTCATGATGAGACGCTTCCTCAAGAGGGAGCCAAGACGGCCCATTTTTGCTCGATGTGCGGACCTCACTTCTGCTCGATGAAAATCACCGAAGATGTCCGCAAATATGCAGCTGAACAAAAACTTTCCGACGAAGCTGTGCTAGCAGAAGGTTTGAGAGCGAAAGCTGCGGAGTTTGTGGAAGGCGGAAGTGAAATTTATGGGAAGAAATTCACCATAAAGATCACAAAGCCGCTAAAGCTGCACACAAAGTAAATTTTTTTATAAAACATACAGCCGGCTGGGGAGCCGATGGATCGACTGCCTTCAGGCAGCCCATAGGGCGAGCCTCGAGGGCGTGAGCGAGTTGCATTTTAAAGTTCTGAGAATTGCAAGCGCAGATAAAATTTAAAGTTTGAGAAATTGTAATCGCAGAAAATCAAAAAAAGCTTTCTACTTCTAGTGCTTAGAATTTTTTTATGAAAAAATTCTTTTTGTGTTCTTTGCGTAATCTTTGCGGTTAATTCTTTTTTACGATGCAGCAATTTTTTCAAAAATTAACCGACTTCCTCGAAAAAGAAGTTGTGCCGATTGCTAATCGTCTCGATGAAGAGGAAGAGCTCTATCACGATGTTTATTCTCGATTTGTTCAGCTGGGAGTTTTGAATCTCTTAATTCCAAAATACCTCGGCGGACTCGGTGGAGAGAGGCATGAATGGATTGAGTACAACATTCTTCTGTCTCAATACTCAGGTGCTTTGCTCTTCCTTCAAGCGCAGCATCAATATTCCATCTCACGATTAAAAACATTATTACCTCAGCCGGAAGTGGAAGAGGTGTTGCGATTATTGGTACATGAAGGGAAGGGGGTTGGTTTGGCATTACAAAAAAATCCTCAACTTTTAAAGGTGGTTGCAGTGCCTGAAGGATTTCGTCTCTCAGGAAAATTTCTTTGGACGACAGGAGCGACTTATTTTTCCGATCTCTTAGTTTCTTTTGAATATGACAATCAACTGCACTACACGCTTCTGCCGTTTAAAACACTGCAGCAGAATGGAGGCTCGATTACCTTGTTGCCAAAAATTGAAACGGTCGTTTTTAATTCCATTACGAATAATAGTGTCGTGTTAGATCAATGGCTTGTTCCAAAGAGTGCCATTATTACAAGTCATTTGGTAAAACCTAAATTTCTCGCAGAGCACCCTAGTATTTATAATTTTGCTGGAGCTGCTAAGGCGCTCCTCAACCTAGTCCTGGAGGGGCGCTACGGATCAACGCCAGAAGTATTGCAAAGACATGCTCTCCTCGATCAGGCTTGGGACAAATATTATACTCGGATCAAAGATGGAACGATTTCGCCTTTGACGCTCCGCAATGAAGGATTGGGCCTCACCGAACAATGTTCACTCTTAGCAAGAATTTCCTGCGCGAGTGCTGGTGTTTTAAAATCGCATGCCTTGGGGCGAATCCTTCGCGAGATTTGGCAGTATACGATTGCGGGGTATTCAGAAGAACAAATGAGCTCTTATTTGAAAGATTGGGACGTGCCATCGATTAAATGATATCGTTGCTATCCAAAATAGAAAAATCAACAAAAGTAAAATTTTCACTAGCTTCACTTTTTCTATACTAAAAATAGAGAATGTCCTGATTGATGACATGCTTTAGTTCTTTTCCTCCTTCACTTCTTTCTTGCTTCTCTGTTTCTAATCTGCTCTAACCCAAGGAGTCAATTTTTCAAAAAGAACCCGATGTTGTCCTGATAAGGACGATGTCTCAACTCCTGAAATCCAATGAATGCGCTCAAAGAACTAAAAGTATTTTTTTCTTACCCTCGCAATATGCGAGTGCTACTGACGGCAAATTTTATTTATGCAAGTGTTCTGCCTGTGATCTGGGCGTTTGTTGGCGTCTACATCATGCGCAATAGCAACAATGATGTGCACCTCGTCATGTGCTTCCCAATGGCCAACTACACGGGCATCCTGATCACTTTCTTTGTTAATGGATATCTTTTACGAATCATTCCCGTCAAATATCTTTATTCACTCGGAATGTTGATGAGTGGATTTTCTCTACTAGTGATGATCTCACTCAAGGAGCTTGATATCTATGGGATCTCTATGGCGGGAGGCTTGCTGGGTGTTGCTATGGGGCTCTTCTGGGCAAATCGTGACTACCTAGCGCTTGCAAGTACGAAGGACGAGAACCGGAATTACTATTATGGCTTGGAGAATTTTTTTACCACGCTCTGTTCTATTGTAGCTCCTATTACCGTTGGTTGGTTTATTGCGGGAAGCCAGTTGTATGGCTGGTGTGGAGGTGATCGCAATCATGCTTATTTCTTTGTGGCTCTCGGCGCTATCACGCTTGCCTTCTTTGCATCGATCATGGTGTGTCGTGGGAATTTCACTAACCCTGAAGCGACAAAATTTCTTTATTGGAAATATGATTCTCTTTGGTACAAGGTGCTTTTCATGGAGGGGCTGCGCGGCATAGGGCAAGGTTTTATGATTACCGTGCCAGCGATGCTGACGGTGAAGCTCCTCGGTGGGCAAGAGGGAGCTTTGGGTGTTATCAATACAGGAGGAGCAATTTTATTGGCAGTTATTTTTTACAGCATTGCACGACTTACGCGTCCGGAACATCGCGTTTGGATTCTCTTAGTCGGCTTAACAGCGTTTGCCGTGGGATGTATTTTCAATGCACTTCTTTTTAGCGCCATCGGAGTTCTTGTCTTTATCATAGGTCAAATTATAGCAACCGCACTAATCGAATGTTCCTTTTCGCCTGTGATCATGCTGGTCATCGATCTGCTTTCCAAAAAAGAGCAGCGCAACAAATTTGCTTATCTGCTTAACAATGAGTTTGGGCTCTATGTAGGACGTTTAACAGGAGGCCTTCTTTTTATAGGTGCTGCGATGTATGTTTCCGATGTCTTTGCTCTTCGCTATGTCCTCTTGTTGGTGGGTGTGGTTCAATTCTGCTCTTACTTTTTATGCAAACAAGTATTGGCAACTTGCAAAGTAATGGATGATCAATTGACAGAGTATGAACTGCGGACCGAGCCGCATGCTATTGCTGATCTCCTATCGGTGGAGGAGCGATAGAAAAGGTCAAAGACCTTTTCTAGAAGATAGGAGATGGGAGATAAGCTCGGCATGAAATTCGAACATTCTATCTCCAATCTTCTATCTTCCATCACTCTTGTCCAAAATAAAATCTACCAACAGAAGAAAGGGCGTCGCTAATCACATTCTGCCTAAACTTACACATTATCGTCATTCCAGCGTCCGCTGGAATGACGTCTGGGTGTAGTGTTTTTTTATTTTAAAGGGCCCTTTCAACCGCGAAGTGCAACACGTGAAAAAAAATAGAAAGGCTACATGATGATGGTAATCTTTAAGGTGTCAAAACCAAGGAGATTATCATGGCCAGAGGCTATCATCATGTAACCAGAGACAAACGATCTCA
>JAPLTJ010000083.1 GCA_026398175.1 Verrucomicrobiia bacterium
GCCATCTAATTCTTCCTTGCCTGCTCGCTTTCCTGTTCCTACCCTCAAGTCTAACCTAACAAAAAGTAACACACCTTTGAGTAACCCATAATGCTAGCTTTTCAGAGCAGAGTGTTGCACTTCACTTTTGAAACGGCGTTGCATAAAAAGTCTTTCGCCGTTTAAAAAAAAGGCTTCATCGATTTTTAGGATTGCGATTCATGTGAGGTGGGGCGATTTACCTATTGGTCACGAAGAGCGGCTTCTACCTAATCGGTATTATATTGATGCAGCAATGAGGTCTGCTGAGATACTAGAAAAACAGAAAATTCCTTTTGTTTGCGAATTGCACACGGAGATGCCAACAACATCATTTGTAGTGACGCCGCAACATCATGGCGTGAAAAATCGAATCAAAGAATATCGCTTGAAAGAATCAGTCATGCTCACGCCAGAGCAATATCGAGTGTCGGATTTTGAGGTGATTCCTAACTTACACAAACGCATCAATGAAGATCCGATCGAAACATTAGAAGCATTGGCAACTGCCGATTTTCTCATCATGAGTAAATCTTCTTTTAGTTACTTGGCTGCTCTCTTCAATCAAGAAGGGAAATCTCTTTATGCTCCATTCTGGCATCCTTCGATGGCAGACTGGGTGCAATTTAATCCTCCTCTTCTTTTTGGAGAACACTTAGAAGAATATTGCGAGGAGTGGCTGTTAAAAAGGTAAGCCAGGCATGCCTAGACCAGCGGTCAGCTTGCCCATTTCTGCTTCACTCAATTTTTTTGCATCAGCCATTGCTTGGCGGACTGCGCTTAAAATTAAATCCTCTAACATTTCCACATCGTCAGCAGAAACTACTTCAGGAGCAATTTTGAGGGATAAAATTTCACCAGTTCCGCTTGCTGTAACTGTCACGCGACCGCCGCCCGAGGTTGCTTCTAAGGTGCGTTGAGCGAGTTCTTCTTGGATTTTTGCCATTTTCTTTTGAGCCGTGGCTGCGGCTTGCATCATTTTAGCAATATTCATAAAATTTCTTTTTAAGTAACCTTCTGTTGCGAACTACTGCGTTGCTGTGGTACGTCATTCCCGCTAAGGCGGGAATCGTCGCTTCACGTATACAAATACGCTCAGCGTCTGTACTCCTCGACGCCTTGTATTTCATCAGCATTAGGTCACTTTAAAAAGAAATTTCGAGTTGGAGGTAACTTAAAAATTTAAGTGATTGTTGCATTAGTGGAGCATTTTTGAAGATGATGGATTAATGGACCAAACAATACCACGACTTGATAAAGTGGGGCTCACCTATGCCGGCGAGCTTTTTTGCGATGATATTGGTTCTCAGCTCCATCGTATTTATGGAATTTATGCACTTGCTCGACATTTAAAAGTCGCCTACATCCATTCACCACTACGGAAAGTGAATGATCAGAGAGTGGATGCCTTGAAAGGAATCCAAAGCGATTTTGATTTTGTCGAGTTAGCGAATAAAATTTTTCAGATTCCTTCAGATATTGTTCTTCCAAGCGGTGGAAGGGTTCACGCAACAATGGAGACAACGCTCGGTTTTTTATCTGCAGTCAGGTCTCAAGCGGCTTATGACGAACACTTCCATCTCATCAGGTTAGGAAATCCTCTTTCTATTATTAATCATAAACCTGAATTGTGGAATTTTGTGGAAGAAGTATTTCCTTTTAACAAAGTTCGGAACAATGCGTTTTTAAAAATAGGCATTCACGTTAATGGAGCCGATTTTTTTGCAGCAAAGCCAGAACAGATTCTGCCCAGTGACTATTTTGTTCAAGTTGCGATGAGGGTGACGAGGGTTTTGAAAAAACACCAACTTCCTTTTATTTGTGAACTTTTTAGTGATATTCCTTCCGAGTCCATGAGAAGGTTATTCCCGGCTGATCCTCGCTTCTTGAAGGTGAGGGCAGAGATGTTTTCGCTTCATGATTTCGAGCAGGTTCCATGCTTAAAGAAAGTGATCAATAGCAATCCCATGGCAGTTTTGAAATCATTGGCATCATCCGATATTCTCATCATGAATCCTTCATCGCTAAGTTATGTTGGAGGATTACTCAATCAAACAGGAGTTGTCATTGCTCCGCTTTCGATTTCTTCGACCCTATCGCGTTGGATGAACTGCGATCAAGACCTCGAGGCAAAAATAGAGGATTGCTCTCAAACATGGAAAAGAACACGGGAGTTTGTTCCCTCTAGATTTTTTTCTCCTCCGTTCGTCAACACAACTTCGCGGCTAAAAAATTTAGCACTGACTTATGACAATGCCTCTCTCATGGATGGAGCAGGTTCGCAGCTTTGTCGTATCTATGGGATCTATGCCTTTGCTCGCCAGTTGAATGTTTCCTATTACCATTCACCTCTTCAACGAATTGGATATCAAGGAGTCATTTCCTTAGAAAAAAATGAAGAGGATTTAAAGTTACCAAAAAAGTATAACGAAAAATTTCACATTCCTTCCGATGTTGAAGTTCCTCCTGATGCCAAAGTGACGACCTTAGTTTTCGCTGATAAAAGAAGCCTCTCTTATTTAAAAGAAAAAGCTCAAGAGCGACCGGGTCAATTTTTTTTAGTCAAGATCTCTTCAGCAAGCGCCATGGTCGGTAACACGCCGTTGGCCTGGGAGTCGGCACGCTCTCTCTCTCCATTTAAGACAAGTTCTAAGAAACAGGCTTCTCCTCTTTTTAGAATTGCGATTCATGTGAGATGGGGTGATTTACCGATTGGTTATTCGAAACGCTTACTTCCGAATCAATATTATATTGATGTTGCAACAAAAGTAAGTGAGGTCCTGAAGAGGTGGGACATTCCTTATGTCTGCGAACTCTATGCAGAGCTGCCATCACAGCCATTTACGGTGACTCCCAATCATTATGGAATAGAAGGTCGTCTTGAAGCCCCGATGGTGCTAGATCCAGAGAGCTATCATTTGGCCGACTTTGAGACGCTCCCTCATTTAAAAAAATTTATTAATGGCGATCCGATTGAAACGTTAGAAAGACTAGCGACTGCGGACGTTCTTGTTATGAGCCGCTCCGCGTTTAGTTACTTGGGTGCTCTGTTCAACGAGACGGGAGCCGCTGTTTACTATCCTTTTGAATATCCACCCATGCCGGGATGGTTGCAATGGAACCCTCTTGCTCTTTTTGAGGAGCAGCTCGAAGAATATTGCAAGAAGTGGAAGTTAAAACAAAACCATGAATAAAAAAAGCTTGCCTAGATTTTCATCCAGACGAGCTTTTAAGGTTAAAAGTTTTTGTAAAAATTAAGGAACGATGGTAATGCTGACAGTGACTGTTTTAGCAACGCCATTCTTGTCAGTAGCAGTGAAAACGATATCACTAGTTCCTACAGGTACTGGAGTGAAGTGATACGAGTAGTAGTAATAATTCGCTGTATAATAATTATTACCTGTGGATGGGGTCTTAATAAGATCAGCATCTAAATTAGTTGTGGTGTTATTCATTTTTGTTGCTGAACCGAGGCCCAAAAAGCTCTGTGCAGCAAAAGCTGTTGCATTGAGTTCAACAGATTCATCGCTATTTAGAGCGTGTCCGCAAACAGCTCATTTTTGACATTTTTTAAAAGGTGAGATTTTTTTCCTAAAAAGCAGCTCCGTTTTTCACCAGGGCAGCAGCAATTTTTAACACACTTCGATTGACAAGTGAAGTGCAACACACTCAC
>JAPLTJ010000023.1 GCA_026398175.1 Verrucomicrobiia bacterium
AAAATTAAAGGAAGTGCTGGACGAAGTGTTTCTTGGATTGATACAATTTGCTCTGTTGGTACGGTTGTTTCGATCTTCATACCTCATTATAACCTATCAATTTTGGGCACAACAGCTTTTTACGCTTGTTGTGCCCAAATTTTTTAGACTTCGGATCCCCTTAAAAAGATCCTTTGGCGCTTAGCGGACACGCTCTAAGTAATAGCGATTCGGGGAGGCAGCCCAACCTGCCCCCTCGGCCCTCACCCCTCTAACTTTGGACGAAATTGATGAGGTCGTTTCAACATGGCCTCTTCAAATCATCATGTTAACTTTACTTTTATCTTAAATTTCATTTTCCAGCCACTTCAAAGCCTTGTCATAACTGCGCCGCTCCAAATAATGCCGCAATTTGGGATCAACTTTTGCTTTCGATAAAGCCGCCGCACACTGTTCAATCGCCTCGGAGACTTCTTGAAGTTTTTTTAAATGAGCGGCTGGATCACGATCACGAAACTCATGATCAGCAATGATTTGCAAACGCTCGCGTAGAGAGTTCGAGAGTTGTTGTAACGTAGATGGATTCATAAATGGGTTCTGTCAGAGCGGATGCGATTTTTGAAAAAAGTGGTTATTCTTGGCAGTCGATCAAGTTTTTTCAGTGGCCCTTTCAACTCAGCAAATTGGACCTCGGAAAAAATAGAAATCTTTTCAAAAATCAACTTTCGCAGAGAGACTCCAATTAAGAAGCCTCTTCAGAAGGCACCAGAGAAGGTAGCATAAAAAAATTTTCTCGTTCCGTCTTCGGTTGATAAGTCCCGGGTCGCCTCATCATGACTGCTTCGATCATTTCTCTTGTAAAATCATTCAGCGAAAAAGGATCTTTTACATTTTCTAACTCAGGAATGCCACGCCGCATATATTCTCGCCACGAAACACTGATCATGGCTCCATCGCTAAAATAGTTAAAGGGATATTGTTTTTCTGATGACAACAACTTTCTTTTTTCGAGCAATGTTTCTTTGTTGTACTTGCGGTACAGGTCATAAAAAATTTCTTTGCCGCACGGCGGAGGCCTTACCTTGATCAAATCTGCATAACTAGAAAAATGAAAACAGATGAGTGGTTTTTCATTAACGAGATAAGGAAATTTTTTAGAACAAGTTTTTTTCAATCCTCTTTCATGCAGATTCCAACAAGCAACGTTATAGCTGTGGTCTTTTAAAATCGCGAGACGCTGCACCATGTAGCTTGCTTCATTAAGGTAAATTTGATCTAAGAAAACACCTCTGCAATGAGCTGCCACACAATTATAATTTGTTTGCTCCCACCACCATTTTAGAAAACTGCTCCCTGACTCAGAAACGCCGATGTAGCCAGCATTAAAAATTCCTGCGAGCCTCATCGTCACTCGTGCAGGCGCAAATTCATCATCTTTAATGGGAAGATAACTATGAGGCGTTAAGGAAAGATCCGCCTCTCCCAACTCCTTCCAGCCTTGCTCCAAAGGCCCAAAGAGCTTCATATCAGCATCGAGATAAATTGCTTTTTCATATTCCGTTAACAAATGAAGCATGGCCAACGGCTTGAGAGCACACGATGCTTGTAGACCATCATATTGAAAAACAAATCGCCTCCATTCTTTGGGATTTAAAATCTTTGCATCTAAAACCGTAAAGTCCGCGTTCTGATAATCGAGATCTTCCTCATCATAGCCTACGACAAAAACAATAAAATCACTCTCGGGTTCAAAGCACTTAATCGAGCGACCCAGCACCATCGCTTGGTGAAAATAGTCATTGGTGACAATGGCTACAATTGCTCGCTGGTTTTTCGATGAAAAAGATTTCACAGGAAGGGAAGGGATAAAGGAAATTTTATGAATTTAAAATGCCTTTTTGAAAAATGTCACCGAAACTTGTTGAAAACTAATTTAAAAGATAAAACTTAGAAAATCTATTTCCCTACTATCCCTTCCATCGCTTCCATCCCTGTGAATTCTTTCTCTTGTTTTCTTTCTATCCCTGTGAATTTCCATTCTCTTCCTTGCCATGGAACTTCACACTGAGGAGCTTCGTCACCCCACGCTCTTCCATCGTGACTCCATAAAGCGTATCGGCTCGTGACATCGTCCGCTTGTTGTGCGTGATGACAAAAAATTGACTCTGGTCGACAAAGCGATCGAGGAGTTTGATGAAGCGTCCGATGTTGGACTCATCAAGCGGTGCATCCATTTCATCGAGCACGCAGAAGGGACTTGGTTTGACCATGTAGATCGCAAAAAGAAGCGCGACAGCCGTCATCGTCCGTTCGCCACCACTCAGTAGCGAAATCGTCTGGAGCTGCTTGCCAGGAGGGCGAGCAATGATTTCGATGCCGCTCTCGAGCGGATCGGTGTCATCCACGAGGAGCAAGTTAGCTTTTCCTCCGCCAAAAAGTTCCGTGAACATCACTTGGAAATTGAGGCGAACTTGCTCAAACGTCGTTGCGAAAAGTTCCTTCGTCGTTTTATTAATCCGAGTGATCACTTCCAGCAACTCCGCTTTTGCATTAATCAGATCGGTGTTCTGTTTTTCGAGAAATTGGTAACGCTCTTCGAGCTCTTCGAATTCTTGAATGGCTTCGAGATTCACAGGCCCCATGGAATCAACGCGCTCGGTCAACTCTGCGACAATGCCTTCAATATTTTCCCATGGAATTTCTTCCACGGGCATTGGTCCCGCAGCTTCGGTCAACTCATTTCCCAAAACAGGTTCTTGCGTGCCTTCTTCTTCGCCACGAGATTTTTTCTCGCCTCTCGTCGTCACTGCCTTGAGCAGCATGTACCGATCAGGCTCAAAAGCGGAGAGGTCTTCTTGATAACGTCTGGTGACATGCTCGCGAATCGATTCTGCGCGCATCCGAAGCTCGGTCACTTTCACTTCATCGCGAGAGCGCTTGTCTTGTAAGTCCAAGAGATTTTTGCGCAGGCCTCGCAAATTCAGCTCCATCGTTTCGGCCTCTTCTTGCAATCCTCCGCGCTCGCTGGACAAACGTGCTACCTCTTGCTCCACGCCGACAAGTTCTTCTTTCCAATGCCCAATGCTGCCAACAAGTTCTTGAGACTCCTTCGTCAAGGCCTCTATTTTTTCTTCGTAATTGCGTTGGTCACGTTCTCGGACAGCAATTGTCTCTGCCAGCTCACGGAGTCGCGATTGAATAGGACCTCTCCGTTGTGTGAGCGCTTGTTGGCGCTGACGCTCAGTGGCAACACGTAATTTAACTTCAGAAAGAGCGGCAACGGCTTCATTTTCAACGTCGCGCAACGAAACAATTCGCGATTGAGACACCGATCGCTCTTCGCGAACCGTATTCAACTCTTGAGTCACCTGCTCCAATTGTGCTTGATCCGCCGCACCTTGCTCTTCGAGCTGCTTCAGCTGCGCTTCTAATGATTTGACATCTCTCAACAATGTCTCCTGCCGACGTCCTGTTTCTTGAAATTCACGCGCGGCCATGCGATCGTCTCCTTGCGCTGTAGCCACAATGCTCTGGGCCTGTTGAAGCTCTTCTCTTTTTTCTTTGAGTCGTTCAGAAGCTCCTTCCACAGCGGCTACTGCGGCATCTCTTGCTGCTGCGAGGCGCATCTCTTCTTGACGCAATGTCCCCAGCTCCCGATCGAGAGCTGCAATTTGAGAACGACGCAAGAGCGCCGAAGCTGAAACCTCTCCTTCCTTGCCACCTCCACCATAAGCAACACCATCGAGAGCAAGGAACTCTCCCGTGCGCGCCGCAAAAGCCAAGGTCGGATGTTCTTGTTTGAGACGAAAAGCCGTTTCTAAACTTTCTACAACGACCACGCCTTCCAAGAGACGTGCGACGACCTTGCGCACAGGTTCCGAAGCCTTGATGAGCGTTGAGGCCCAGCCCAGTGCACCAGCAGGAAGAGCTCCCAGCGCACGCTCTTCGTAAGGCCAATCCACAGTAACAACGGCAGCACGTCCTTGAGCACCTGCCTTCAATGTTTGCAAGGCAGCTTCAGCAACATTGACGTCTTTAAAAACCACCGACCGGCTTGCGGCTCCTAGCGCGGCTTCCACGGCCGGAATATCTTCCGTGGGAACATCCATCAAAGAAGCTAACGTTCCCAAAATTCCTGCTTGGAAAAAGTCAGGTCGATTCAATCCTCGAAGGATCGCTTGCGTTCCTTCTCCGAGGCCTTCTCCCTCACGCTCCAACTGACAGAGGATCTCGCGCTTAGAATCACGCTCGGCGAGCTGTTTACTGGCCTGATTCCAATCACGGTCTGTTTTTTGTCGTTCTAGCTGAGCCGCTTCATAACTTTGTTGAGCAGCCTCCAAGGACTCTTTCGAAGCAGCCAGCGCTTCCTGCGCTTGAACACAGGCCGCAGTCGCTTCGGCAGCTCGCTGATTCAAAGTGGCCAGCGTCTGTTCCATGCCGCTTTGTTGCAAATGAAGTTCTTGGAGTCGTTGAGCATTGGCATCACGGCGACCTCCAGCCACGGAAACTTTTCCACGCAGATCGGACAAACGATTTTCTAAAGCATGAAGACGATGCGCGAGGGTATCGATCGCACGTTCTGCCTCGAGACGCTCTTGCTGAGCTCTAGCGCATCGTCCAGTTCCCTCTTCTAACAATTGTTCTTCGCCGCGGAGCAATTCGAGCAGTTCATGAAGTTGAGCATCCGTTTGCTCCATCTCCTTTTCTTGTTCGCTAATGCGAGTGAAGCAAGCGTCACGATCGGCAGAAGCTCGAATTACCATTGCTTCAAATTCTGTCTTGCGCTCGCGATGCGTCTCAATCCGGCTCTCTCCCGAAAAAATCCGATTACGCAAGGTCTGCATCGCATCTCGTGTTTGATCCATCGAGATGTCAATCTCGGTCAGCTGTTGTCGTACACTAGCACAAGTCTCTTCTTGCTCCGCAATCTCTTGCTCTTGCCCGGCGCGAGCCGCTCCGATTTGTTCCATCGATTCGGTGAGACCTTGCATCGATGTTTCTAAATTCCGATAGGTCCGGTAAGAAAGATGCGTATCCATCACGCGGAGATCGCTCATTAACTCTTGATAGCGCCGCGCTTTCCCAGCCTGACGTTGCAAGGAGCCAATCTGACGTTTGACCTCCTTGATGATATCGGTCACGCGGAGCAAATTGGCTTCGGTGTATTCGAGCTTGCGAAGCGCCTCTTTTTTCTGCGACTTGAATTTGGTAATCCCAGCAGCTTCTTCAAAAATAGCGCGACGATCATCGGGACGACTGCTCAAAATCTGATCGAGCTTTCCTTGCTCCATGATTGAGTAGGCGCTCCGCCCAATACCGGTGTCCATGAAGAGTTGATGAATGTCTTTGAGACGACAATGGGTTCCATTCATCAAGTATTCTGATTTACCATCACGGAAGACGCGGCGGGTGATGCAGAGTTCATTCCAGGGAACATCTAATTCTTTTTCACAATCACCAAAGGTCAAGGAGACCTCGGCCATGTTATGAGGATCTCGTGTGTCGGCTCCGCTAAAAATAACATCCGCCATCTCTCCACCGCGGAGCGCCTTGGCCGATTGCTCGCCGAGCACCCACCGAATCGCATCGAGGATATTGGATTTGCCACAACCATTCGGGCCCACAACAGCAGTAACGCCACGATGGAATTGCAGCGTGGTTTTTGTCGCGAACGATTTAAAGCCGATGATTTCGAGAGACTGAAGATACATGAACCATGGTACGCTAAGTGGAGCGCTTCATTTCGTCAAAAGAGAAATGAAAATTTTGTAATGTTTTAATACTTGTAGCAGGTGTCTAATAATAGTAGCTTCCCCTCATGATTGCTGTCCAACTTGATGCCAAAAATAGATTGCACAATCTGGCAAAGAAGCCAAAGGTACATCGCTCGAAGATTTCTCATGTGCGCAATATCATTCTCAATCGCCTTGAAGATTTAGAAGATATTTGTGTGGCGACATACCGCTTACTACTCCCCTGTAAAAAAACTTATTCTTCCGAGGAAGTAAAACATGAGTTGGGATTATAGGGTGTATCATCAATTAAGCACCCCTCTGTTTTAGCCTAGAAAAAAATAATGTTGAATTTTCAGAGTGAACGTCGCTACACCCCAGACGTCATTCCTGCGGACGCATGAATTCAGTGGCTATCGATCTTTGTTTTTGTTTTCGTAAAAGTTTTTTGATTTCACCGATTGTTTTAAAGTTTTGACGCTACAACTCCAATCTAAATTGACCTTCACTGGATTCCAGCGTCCGCTGGAATGACGGTAGTGTGATTGGAATTAAGCTAGCAGCAGATTTCTTTTATTGATGGGTTCTATGTTGGATAGCAATGATAACATTTATTTGATAATACGCCCTAATTTTAAAATTCCCCTATGCCCACCTCACTCGACCCCATCCCAACCCTCATCGAATACCTCCGCTTTCCCAGCGTCTCGACGCAACCGGAGCATACAAAAGATGTCGTTGCCTGCGCCTCATGGCTGGAGGCTCTGTTTCAAAAAATGGGACTCTCCACTGAGATTCATCAGACACCAGGTCATCCGATTGTAATGGCCAAGACGGCTCGTGATCCGAAGAAGCGGACCGTTTTGATTTATGGTCACTACGATGTGCAACCACCAGATCCGCTTCCAGAGTGGACCTCCGCTCCTTTTGAACCGCGCATCGATGAGAAAGAAGGAAAAATTTACGCTCGTGGTTCTTCCGACAACAAAGCTCCGACGCTAGCCCATATCCTGGGAGTAGCTCAGGCATTGGAAAAGAAGGGAAGCCTGCCCGTGAATGTGATTTTTCTGATTGAAGGAGAAGAAGAAATTGGAAGTCCAAATTTAGCAGCCTTTCTGGAAGAACATCGGGAAGAATTGGCGCCTGACGTCATTCTTGTTTCTGATACAGGGATGGCTCCTGGAAATCTTCCTGCGATGACCTACGCGCTGCGAGGTGTTGCCACGATGAAATTTATTATCCGCGGACCGTCTCACGATCTGCATAGCGGCTTGTTTGGAGGCGCGGTGGCCAATCCGCTCACCGTTGCAGCGCGCCTGATTGCGTCGCTTCATGATGAGAAAGGACATATTTTGATCCCAGGATTTTATGATGCCGTCCAACCCCTTCAAGCATGGGAACGAGAAGCAGCCGCAGCGCTAGAAAAAGCCTCAGGCGGCGATGACTCGATCAAAGAGCTCGCAGGCGTGACAGAGCTTTTTGGCGAAGCTGGCTTCACTACCCTCGAACGCATTGGCGCCCGTCCGACCGTTGAGGTCAATGGCTTCGGCGGCGGCTATCAGGGCGAGGGAACTAAAACCATTTTACCGAAGGAAGCTTTTGTAAAATTGAGCTTCCGCCTCGTTGAGGATCAAGATCCTAAGCAAATCCTCGAACTCGCTTCCGCGCATCTCCACAAGCAACTTCCTCCCGGCGTCTCCCTTAAGATCATCTTAGGGCATTCTGGTGAAGCTTGTTTTGTAGATCCTCAATCTAAAGATGGGAAAGCCGCTCAGGAAGCCCTTCGAGAGAGCTTTGGCAGCGCACCCTTCTTGCTGCGTGATGGAGCGAGCATTCCTATCATCGCTGCTTTCAAAAAAATCCTCGGCGTCGACACTCTCTTAGTTGGCTTGGCCAACCCTGATTGCGACATGCACTCTCCGAATGAAAACATGCTCCTTAAAAATTTCCTCGATGGAATTAAGTTGAATCAGCTATTGCTTGAAAAATTGAGCTGAGAAATGCTCTGTCACCAAATTGTACAATTTCAGGGACTGTCCCTAATACTTGACTTCTACGAAAAACTTTAGACTATTGAGGAATGTTACCTTGCGCTACCTTTTCAAATCATTTGCCACCTGCTACATTGCCTAACAACACAGCTGTTGAAAATAAAAATGCTGCTCCCACGCAAGAATCAGTTGGTTCGTTAATAAGGGTTTTTGATCCCTCTTTATCAAAAGACCATGTGTCACTTTTAGCTGCTGCCGAAAAAGCGCAAAATCATTTTCAATTGCTTCCTTCAACTGAAAATAGACCATCCCCTGTCGCCGAAAAAACTATTCAAATAGAAAGAAGGCTCGCACAGAGCGCTGCGACTAGCGCCAGCAACGCAAAGCGAGAATCGATTGAGGTCATTAAGACTCTTCGTCGTCAATGTTCCGATGAGGACCTATTATCCACGGTCACCACCTTAGAATCTCGTTTGCAAGATGCCTCAGAACAAGCAACTCAAAATGCCACGCATGCTACATCAGCCACGGAGAAACAAATAGTTCAAGTTGATACAAAAAGGGCTCTTCTTCATGCGGCTGATGCTCGATTGGCTCTTGCTCAGCTGCACCAATTAAAACATCAACGTTCTACTAAGAATTCGAAGCAAGGTGAAGCCAATCTTAAAACAGCAGAGACTGATTACCAAAAGGCCTCCCAAGAATTAGCCTTATTGCTCAAAACGACACCTCTCTCGTTTGAAGTAGTAGCAGGTGTTAGCCGTAGCGATCTTGATTCAAACGATGAGATAGGAATAACTGATGATGAAGCAAGCGGCAGCGATGAGGAAAATAAGGGGTCTGAACTTAAATCGGCGCTCACCGAGGTAGGACCTCCTTTGATAGATGGCCCAGAAGAAGCACCTCAAGATGCCACGCATGCCTTCTCAGCCACGCACGAAGAAATGGTTCAAGTTGATGCAAAAAGTGCTGTTCTTCATGCGGCTGATACTCGATTGTCTCTTGCTTCCAACGAAGGAAAAGAAGCAACTGATGGAAAAGTGGATAGAAATAGTTTCGAAAATTTTTCTTCTATCAGCAGTGATGCCACCGATGCTGAAGGCGATGGTACTTGGAGATCGGTGGGTGGTGAGGAGGATAGAAATAGTTTCGAAGATCAAGAGCCTGTAAAAATTGACATAGCTCCTACCAAGAAAAAAGAAAAACCTTTTCGAGCCCAGTGGACTAGAGGGCTGTAAGAGAAGGCAGGAAGACCTCGGTCAAAGTCATAATAAGCTGATGGATAAATAATCTTTTAAAAAAAGATAGACGTATTTCGATCGTTGTTGTAAAAAAGTTTGATGACTTTTACAAAAGATCTTCAAGAAGCAAATGTTTTAAATCGAATAACGCTTAGAGTCATTGATGAAGAGGGAGCCGAGCGAGCGAGATTTGATGAGCTTCTGCGAACTAAGCACTATTTGAAGAGCGATCGTATTGGAGGTC
>JAPLTJ010000061.1 GCA_026398175.1 Verrucomicrobiia bacterium
AAACCTTCCAAGATCGGAAAATTCTCTTTCTGACGCAGCACCGTCTTCATCGCCCAATCAAATTGAATCAGCTTCTTCGGTTTCATAGGACCAAGGACTCTACTGGAAGCCGTCAAGAGGTGTCAATTTGTATTTGCTCATCCTCTCTGCCTGTTTTCCAATTTCCTAATCTTTATTTTTTGTGTTCTTTGTGTTTCTTTGTGGCTATTTTTTTAAAGCAATGGATCGTTCTACCACCAGTCCCAACTATCTTCTTGAAGGCTTTCAAAAAATTGATACTGATCTTCAAGAGTTGATGACCTGTTTTCGCGAGGTCCTTGAAGAACTTGGTCAACAAAAAATTGCTGCACAACTTCCATGGACGCATCCCCGCGAAGGGGGAGATCCAGTCTGTTTACTAAAGCAGCGTCATCCCCGCGAAGGCTGGAATCCAGGCAGTTTAGGCATCGAGCAAGCCTACTCCGTCGCCTTTCAACTCCTCAACATTGTAGAAGCCAATGCCGCAGCGCGCACGCGTCGCCTCCGAGAAATTGGTTCAGGATTAACAGCAGAACGCGGCTTGTGGGGAGAACAACTCCTTCAGCTAAAAAACTCCGGATCCACAGAACAAGAAATCGCAACATCCTTATCGCATGTTTGCATAGAACCCGTTTTTACAGCACATCCTACCGAGGCAAAGCGAGGCGCTGTCCTCGAACAACATCGCATACTTCATCAGCTCTTAGCGTCTGCCGACCAATTTGAATTAACGCCTTCAGAAAAAAAAGAGAATCGTAGTCACATCAAACTTTGCCTCGAAAAATTATGGCGCAGTGGGGAAATTTTTTTAGAACAGCCAAGTATTGCTGATGAGCGACGGGAAATTTTATTTTACTTCCGCGACATCTTGCCAAAAACCGTTTTAGCTCTTGATGAACGTCTGCGAGCAGCTTGGGAAGAGGTTGGCTTTTCTCCCACTCTCCTGGCCGAAGCTCGAGCCATGCCCCAGCTTCATTTTGGAACTTGGGTAGGTGGTGATCGTGACGGACATCCTTTCGTAACAGCAGCAGTCACTCAAGAAACCCTCTTGGAATTAAGACGCCGAGCGCTTGCCCTGCTGCATCGATCCTTCGACCAACTGAGCAATGCCTTGCCACTCTCTCGGCATTTTCAACAACCTTCCGAAGAACTTTTAGAATTCATTCATCGCTTTAGCCAGGAACTAGGCGCAGCAGGCAAAGAAATTGAAAATCTTTATCACGATGAACCATGGCGCCAGTTTGTTCTTTTGATACAAACAAAACTTCCGTTGAAATTCAAAAAAGGAGAGCGGCCAGCTCCAATAAAAATTTCTTTGTCTTCTCCCTCAGAAGTCCGCTCCGCTCTTGAAGTACTCGCTCGAAGCCTCAATTCTATTGGCGCTCAGCATCTCGTTGAGAACTCGTTGAGGCCCGTTTTTCGCCTACTCGACGTTTTTGGTTTTCATCTTGCAAAACTAGATATTCGCCAAAACAGCAACTTCCATGACCGCGCCTTACAACAAATTTTACAAGCAGCGGGAGTTCCCGAAGCTGCTTCCTTTCTTGATTGGAGCGAAGAAAAACGCCTTGCCTTTTTTCATCAAGAATTCGTTTCTCCAAAAAAACTTCTAACCGATCACTCCTCTCTAGGAGAAGAAGCCAAAGCTGTTCTGGAATGTTATCGCGTTCTTCAACAACACTCAGAAGCTTTTGGATGGGATGGCATGGGTTCTCTCATTGTCAGCATGACACGCCGTGCTTCAGATTTATTAGCGGTCGTCCTTCTTGCGCGCGAGGGAGGCATTGCGCAATGGAATGGAACTACGGTCTATTCCCCGATTCCCATTGTCCCACTTTTTGAATCGCGTGGAGATTTAAAGCATGCGGCGACGTTGATGGAACATTATCTTCAAGAGCCATGCTGTGTCGCTGCGCGACAGTTTAAGTTAAAAGTTGAAGATGAAGTCAAAAACTTCGATAGCCCTTCTTTACTTCAACTTCAACTTTTAACTTCAACTCTTGCTGTGAAGCAAGCTTCACAGCAAGTCATGATTGGCTACAGTGACAGCAACAAGGACTGCGGCATCATTGCCAGTCAATGGGAGCTCCATGAAGCACAGCGAGCGATGGAAACAGTTGCGAAAAAGCTTGGTGTCACTTTACAATTCTTCCATGGCAGAGGTGGAACGATCAGTCGCGGAGCTGGCCCCACCCATCTCTTTTTGGCATCGCTTCCCGAAGGCTCTCTGCAAGGGACTTTGCGGATGACGGAACAAGGAGAAACGATTGCTCAAAAATATCCTAACACTTCAACAGCGACTTATCATTTGGAACTTCTGCTTGCAGGAGTCACTGGAGTTTCTCTCCCTCGTGCCAAAAAAGAAAATCATTCCGCTTTTTTGACAGCCTCATTTTTAGCTGAAGAAAGTTGCAATGCTTATCAACGCTTCATTCAAACAGAGGGCTTCATGAATTTTTATGAGCAAGCAACGCCCCTCGATGCCTTGGAGGCTAGTCGGATTGGATCGCGCCCCAAACGCCGTTCGCAGGAGCGATCTCTCGCTGACTTGAGAGCAATCCCATGGGTTTTCAGTTGGAATCAAGCTCGCTATTTTCTTCCAGGATGGTTTGGCGTTGGCTCGGCATTAAGCGCATTGGAAGAAAAAAATCCGACCTTATTTGAAGGCCTCAGAACAGATCATCGTACCTGGCCCTTCCTCAATTATGTTTTATCCAATGTAGAAACCAATCTCGCCAGCGCTCATCTCGCGATCATGAAAAATTATGCGGCATTAGTGACTGACGTAGAAATTCGAAATCGTATTTTTGATATGATTGCGGATGAGTTTCAGAAAACAGAACTTCAACTTAAAAAAGTTTTCGATGGCTCTTTTGAAGAACGTCGTCCCAGAATGGCTAAAACACTAGCGTTGCGCGCGGAGGCCTTAGCGTTTTTGCACGAACATCAGATTGCAATATTGAAAGAATGGCGACAGGCAAGAGAGATTAATCCAGCTCAAGCAGAAAAGCTGCTCCCACAGGTGCTGCTCTCGATTAATGCGATTGCGAGTGGGCTAAGAACGACGGGATAGAAAAATAATTATCCACTAAAATATCATATTGGATTTTTAAAATTAACAATCGCTACACCCCAGACGTCATTCCTGCGGACGCAGGAATCCAGGCGACGGTCTGTGCAAACAGCGAGAACTAAGGATGAAAAAATCCGAAAATTTTTCCTGAAAGAAAAAAGTGAGATTTCATTGCGTTGGATCATTAATTTTCTATCGGCAGTCTCCTGGATTCGAGCATCCGCTGGAATGACGTTACGCCGAAACAAATCCAGCGCCCCCTTGAGCATAAATTTTTGCATGCGGATCGCTCATTTGGTTGGCAATTTCTTGAGCATTTTTACTCCCACCAATGCCTGTCACTTGGCGTGTGTTGTGAACAACACCTGTCATGCAGGTATCATAGATGGCTCGTGTCTCATCATCATAACGGCCGCCCTGACCAGGCTCAATGCTTCCTCCAAGATCTTGAATGATAACAGCTGCTTCATTCTCAGCATTGGCAACTCCCTCACGATCCTTGCCACTCATGCATCCCCCAGCATTCACCACACGGACCTTATGATCATCGACCAGCTCTGAAGCACGACGAAAGGCATTCACGAGGAGGTCGATGTGGCGCGGCATTTTAAAACGATCTTCTCCTGCTGTTTTGTAGGCCTCCGTTTGAAACATTTCACGAAGATAGATAACTTGTTCTTCTATTTCATGTTCAAGTTTTTTCGCTTCGCTACTTGGGTTGATATCCGCCTTTGTTTGAGCAGATAATTTCTTATAAGTAGAACCCAAAAGCCCTCCAATACGAGCGTACAGATCAAGTCCCCCAAAAAGTTTTCTGAATTCCTCTTCGTTATGCGCTCTCAATTGTCGCCAAGCAGGAACCATTCCTGGATCTAAGGATCTCGGATCTTCACTGACAGCACTGATAGCATAATTCACCGGAAAACGAAAATCGATGCACGTAACGTTAACTTCAATATCAGCTCTTTCCTCTGAGTTCTCAGGGTTGAGTACGGAAAAATTTTGAACCCCTTCACTAGCTCCCATCGCCGTTCCCTGATGCCTGGAGTAAGACTCTTCATTATTTTTATTACCTCGTGGAGTCCATGTAGGAGTTGTGAGGTTGAGATTAATATAAAAAAGCCGATGTGGTTGATCGGGATGTTTAATAGCATCTCGAATAAAGGCATCATCAGCTTCCGCACCACTCTGCACCAGCTGCTTCATGGAAAAGAGATTCGCTTGGCGACGCTGATAACGATCTTTGATGGTAAAATGATCATTAATTCCATGTTGCTGCCGCTCGTGAAGCAGAATTTTCCTGCCCTTTTCTATTCTAAAAAGTTGAGTAAGCCGCACGTTAATTGGAGCTCGACCATCATCGCGAACCGAAGGAATAATTCCACCAATTCCTTGCTCACGCAAATCTGCAGCAACAGCTGTCTCGCTTTTGCTCAGCGGTGTGGATAGTTGGAGATAAGCTTGTGTTCTTTCTCCGATCGAAAAAATCATAGGCCATTCTGTTTTTTCCCAATCAAAAAATCGGTTCATTGCAACGGCTGCTGCCCTCTCCACTTCTTCTGTAAAATCGACAGAAGCTCCTGTCGCTTGAGCAAGCTTTTCTAATACTTTAGCTACACGCTGAGCATTATATTTCACTAAAGGATTTTTCGGATTTTTTTTATCCAAATAAAATGTCGGATCATGAGAGCGCTGCGTGCGATCAGCTTGCTCATAAGAGTTAACTTCTGCGTCATACCATTGATAAAATCGATCAATCAACACTTGAGGTTGCTCTTTCTTCTGAAAAACTAATCTTGCCGCCTCCGCATAAATCCTACGAGGGCGAAGCACATTTTTGTCATTAAAAGGATCACTCTCCAAATACTGAGAAAGCATTTTTTCTTTAACTATCAAATGATCTCGTTGCTCGCCAAGGCGCACGATCATCTCTGTTTCTAATGACTCTGGTTCTTGCAGCACCACTTCAATAGCTGTTTGTTGTTCTTCAATTTCTTTTAGCAAGGAAGAAATTTTTAGAGGATCAAAGGTAACTGTTCTCAGTAATCTTTGAGAAACTTGTTCCATCGCCCCTAAGGCATCTTGTGAAGCGACCCATTCAGGAGAGTCTGGAACATCTTTCCAAACCTTATCAAAATCAATATCATCTTCTGAAGTTTTTTTGATTTGCACTTTAGCAAAGAGATCCTCTTCTGAGGAGAACGTTGACAAGGTATCGGTATGCTCACTGAATTCCTCTTCTTCTTTCTTGGGATAAGCAAGCAGCTCTTCCGTCATCACAATCATCTTGCGAAGATCATATGCTGTAATGTTGTGTAGCGAATGATCGCCTGCCACTTGCTGAATGATATGCTTCACCTCTTCGCTGCTAATGCCAGTTTGTGAAAGAGATTTTTGAATAGCATCCTTTAACTGAGTTCGCTGAGAATAGTCCTGCTCCGTCGCAGAATCTTGACAAGTAGCAAATGAATGCCCTGAAAAAGAGTGAGGAGCAACAATGATCTCTCCTTTTTCACTCAAATTAATTAGCCTACTCGAAAAAGAACCTGTTTGAAGATCAACCCTTCCACCAGGAAATTCGCGGTAACCTGAAAGTTGTTTTAATCGCTCATAGTCTGTTGAATTACTTGCACTACTTTCAGGATGAGAGCTCAAGTTCATAATTTCTTCATCATATCTTGACCCTCTTTCTTTTCAATAAAACTTGTGCTACGCTCTTCTCCTATGTCTTCAACTCTCCTTTTGCGCCACGAAGTCTCTCTTGCTGACACTTGGGACCTCACTCCACTATTTGCAACAGATCAAGCCTGGGAAGCCTCATTTCAAGAGCTTTTGAAGCGCTATCCTACTTTTGCTGATTTTCGAGGCCTCCTTGGAAATTCTGCTCAAGAGCTTCTCTGCCTTTTAGAATATCAAAAAAAATGCAATCAACTCATTGAGCAACTCTCTCAATACGCCAGCCTGCGAGTCTCCGAGGATAGCAGCAGCACCCCATCACTAGAACGCGAGGGACGTTTTCAATCGTTGATCACCAAAATTGAAGAGGCCTCTTCATTCATTGCTCCCGAAATTCAAGCCATCAATGATTCAGCCTTTGCTCGTTTTCTTGCTGACCCTCTTTTGAAAGAATGGAGCATCCCTCTTCAACATCTCCGCCGTCAACGCCCGCACACGCTGAGTGATCGTGAAGAACGTTTGATGGCCTTGTGCGGCTCAACCATTGATGGGCATAGTGAAACCTTTTCTCAACTGACCGATGTAGATATGACTTTTGGAACGGTGCGTGACGATCAAGGTCGCGAAATCACATTAACCCAAAGCAGTTTCAGCTCCCTCTTACAACGTCCCGATCGCAACGTCCGCAAAGAAGCTTTTGAAAAATTTTACCAAGAATTTTCGGATCATCGCTACACGCTTGCCAGCTCGCTCTCCAGCTCGATCAAAGGTGATGTCTTCCATGCTCGTGCGCGCAACTATCCTTCAGCACTAGAGGAAGCGCTCTTTGATGATGATGTTCCACTTTCTGTCTATGATAACTTAATCACCGCTGTTCGCTCGCGGCGCGATGTTTTGTTTCGTTATTACGAACTACGTCGACGTGTTTTTAAACTTCCTGATCTGCATGTCTACGATACCTACGCTCCTCTCGTTGCTTCGGTGCAAAGCAATGTTTCTTTTGATGAAGCGACAGAACGCGTCCTAGCCTCCCTTCATCCGCTTGGAAATGAGTATACGCAAGCCTTGGCACGTGGACTCAATCAAGAACGTTGGTGCGATCGCTACGAAAACAAAGGCAAGCGAAGCGGAGCCTTCTCTGCTGGAGCTTATCAAGCTCCTCCTTACATCTTGATGAATTATAAAGCTGATGTTTTTTCTGACATTTACACCTTGGCTCATGAGGCTGGGCATTCGATGCACACCTGGTATGCGCGCAAGACTCAAACATTCCAAAATTATCACTACCCAATCTTCTTAGCAGAAGTTGCCTCGACTTTTAACGAAGTCTTACTCACCGAACATCTCCTGAACACGACAGAAGATCCGATGATGCGCGCCTATATCATCAATCGTCAAATTGATGACCTTCGCGGCACCGTGTTTCGTCAGACGATGTTTGCTGAGTTTGAAAAAATCACTCACGCTGCCGAAGAAGCTGGCGAGGCACTCACGCTCGACTTTTTTAGAAAAACGTATCGCGCCCTCTTAGATAGCTATTTTGGCCCTGGCGTGGTCATCGATGAAGCGTTGGAACTGGAATGCCTCCGCATCCCTCATTTTTACAATGCCTTTTATGTTTATCAATATGCCACCGGCATCTCAGCAGCAGTGACTCTTGCAACAGAAGTTCTCAAAACGGGCAATCATGAACGCTATCTCGACTTCTTGCGCAGCGGAGGCAGCCGCTTCCCAATCGAGACACTGCAAGCCGCCGGCGTCGACATGAAAACGTCAGCCCCTGTTGACACCACGCTTGATCTGTTTGAGCGACGAGTCAAAGAGCTTGAGGAGCTCTTGGGGAAGTGATGAGTAATGAGCATGTTAAAGATCGAAACGAAATTAGTTTTTAGAAATTCACACTTTAAGTGAATGCTCTCTTATACCATCTCCCAAAAATAAATGGACTATAAGACGCAGCTAGCTTTCAGAGAGGTGGCTTTAAAAGTTAATTCTTCCAGGACACGCCCTAGATGTGTCCAAAACACGTCCAACACAACTCGTCTTCGTTGACGAATTAAGTTGCTTTTTTATACTTAAATTGCCATGTTTGACGACTTATGAAAGTTAAAAAACAAAGCGCTAACGAAGCTCTACTACAAGAGTTAGGAAATAAAATCACCAACATAAGACTCAATAAAAATCTCACGCAGATCAAAGCGAGTGCACAAGCAGGTGTTTCTAAGCGCACGCTGGAACGACTTGAATCCGGCAGCTCCATTCAACTTGTGAGCTTCCTTCGCATTTTAAATGCACTAGAATTACTAGAAGCACTCACCACCATTCTTCCTGAATCATCGACGAGCCCCATGGCTCAAATTCAATTGAAGTATCCGCAACGTCGGCGAGCCTCAAAAACTGGAAAGAAAGGAACATCTAAACTGCCGTGGACCTGGAGGGATGAGCCATGAGCATTGACTTAGCAGAGATAAAACTTTGGGGACGCACGATTGGAGCTGTTTCCTTAAATTCAAAAAGTGAGTACACCTCTTTTGAATATGATGCTAATTTTTTAAAAAGTGGGATTCAAGTTTCACCGATCATGATACCGCTTCAACGTGGCATCTTTCGTTTTTCTCAACTCTCTCTCAATAGCTTTCATGGTCTTCCTGGGGTGCTGGCAGACTCACTTCCTGATAAATTTGGTAATGCTATCATTGATGCTTGGCTTGTATCTCATGGTAGAAGCCCTGATAGTTTTAACAGCTTAGAACGTCTCTGCCACACGGGAACGCGAGGCATGGGAGCCTTAGAATTTTTTCCACTCCTTGGCCCTCAATCTAAGACGACTAAAAAACTGGAGGTCGCAGCGCTAGTGGATCTCGCTTCAGAAATTTTAACGCATCGCAAAAAACTCAAAACTTCTTTTATTAAAAAGAGAGCCCTCTTCAATGATATTCTTCGCATTAGCGGTTCAGCTGGTGGAGCACGCGCCAAGGCTCTTATTGCGTGGAATCCAACAACTCATGAAGTCTGTTCCGGACAAATTAAAGCCGGAGATGGATTTGAATACTGGCTCATGAAATTTGATGGTGTTGAAAATAATAGCGACAAAGAAAATAGCGACCCCAAAGGTTATGGTACCATTGAATATGCCTACTACCTCATGGCAACAGCAGCAGGCATCACCATGAGTGAGTGCCGGCTTGAAAAAGAAGATGGTCGACATCACTTCATGACACGCCGCTTTGATCGGCTTCCCAACGGAGAAAAACTCCACATGCAATCGTTAGGCGGCCTCGCTCATTTTGATTTTAACATCGCAGGAGCTTATTCCTACGAACAGGCCTTTGCCATCATGCGAGAACTTGAACTTCCAACGCTATCACTCGAACAACAATTTAGACGCATGGCTTTTAATATCATTGCTCGCAATCATGATGATCATGTCAAAAACATTGCCTTCCTCATGGATAAAAGTGGCACCTGGTCGCTCTCTCCCGCCTTCGATGTAACCTACAGCTTCAATCCCCGTGGACTTTGGACAGGAATGCATCAAATGACCATGAATGGAAAAAGAGAAGGCTTCACTCTGGACGATTTTCGACGCTGCGGACAACATGCCTTGCTAAAACGAGGTAAGGCAAAAGAGATCCTCCACGACATCAGCAATATCGTCAAACGATGGCCCACCTTCGCTCGCACGGCTGGTGTGAATAAAACTTGGGAAAAAGAGATCCGAAAAAATCACCTCTTCTCATTTTGAAAGCTTTTTATTTTATCAACTCATGAAACAAGGCTTCCTCGATAAATTGATTGAACGCATCCGACTCGTTCCCCCTCAGGAGATCAGCCAGTATCTACAAGATCTGGCGCGCGATCGCGGTTTTTTAGAAACAATTTTCAATGCTCTTCTCGAAGGAATCATTGTTACCGATCCACAAGGTCGCATTATCTACCTCAATCGTGCTGCGTGTGAATTTTTTACTCTTCATGGCCCAGAAAATATCGGTAAACTTTTATCAGACATTGTTCCTGGATTATCGCTCGACTTCATCACGCAAGCTAACGAGGTAATCAGTCGTGACTTCGAGATTTTTTATCCGGAGCATCGCTTCCTCAATTTTTATGTGGCGCCTCTCATGAGTGATGAAAATGAAAACCTTGTTAGAACATTAGCAGGCAGAGCCATTATCCTGCGCGACATTACGAACACTCGACGTCAGGCCGAAGAGGCCCTTGCCACCGAGCGCTCCTCAGTGGCAACGTTATTAGCTTCCGAGGTTGCCCATGAAATTGGAAATCCACTGAACTCATTAACGATTCACCTGCAGCTGCTAGAGCGCCGTTTGGCCAAGCTTCCCAAAGAACAACGAGAAGAACTGCAACATTCTCTCTCCGTTGCCAGCAATGAAGTTACTCGTCTGGATCAAATCATCACCCAATTTTTAAAAGCGATGCGTCCTGTTCCATTGGAGTTGAAGAGCGAAGAATTAAATAGTGTTACGTTAGAAGTTCTCTCTTTTTTAAAACAAGAGATTGAAAATCGTAATATTGAACTGGACCTAGCTCTTGAAAAAAATTTACCTCCGCTTTTGTTGGATCGCGATCAATTTAAGCAAGCGCTCTACAACATCCTCCGCAATAGTTTTCAAGCGATGAAAGAAGGCGGTTTTTTGCGCGTTGTCACTGGATGCGATGAAACTCATCTCTGGGTCAGCATTGGTGATACCGGCGGCGGCATTTCAACCGATCAGTTTGATAAAATTTTCCAACCTTATTTTACCACCAAGACCGATGGCAATGGACTTGGCCTCCTCGTCGTTCAACGAGTCGTTCGAGCCCATGGCGGTGAAATCATGCTGGAAAGCGCCGAGGGAAAGGGACTCGTCTTTACCATTCGTTTGCCGCGGCAGGATCGGCGTGTGAGATTTTTGTCGGCGAGAGAGGAAGAGTCAGCTGAAAAAAATTCACAGGGATAGAGGAAAGAGATTCACAGAATACGTGCGGGGTGGCAGCCGCACGTATTCTGTGAATCTCTTTATAATTATTTTTTAAAAAACGCCTTCTCTCAAATCCTTCATCGCATTCCCCAAATGAGCAATGACATCACTCGCTATGAGTGATTCTGGTGAAGCGGTTCCGTAAAAAATCGCTAACTCAGCAGCGTGCCCGCAGAGCCAAGCTCCTAACATCGCTGCTTCCCGTGGTTGATGGCCGGCAGCTAAAAATGATACGGCGACTCCACTCAACACATCTCCCATTCCTCCACTGGCCATGCCGGGATTTCCTGTTGCGTTGTAGGCAAGTGGTTGTTTTTGTTCTGCAATAATCGTACGAGCTCCTTTGAGCAACAACGTAACAGGATATTGTCTTCCAAAATCAGTCGCCCATGCAGCACGCGTTTGATTCTTGCGTGAAAAGAGTCGTTCCATCTCTCCAGGATGAGGCGTTAACAAACGAGGGGCTTGGCATTTCAAAAGAATTTCCATATCGCTCGCTAACGCATTCAATGCATCGGCATCGACAAGGCATGGAATGGTGGCTTTCTCGATGACTGTTAAAATTTCAGAATGGTACTGCGAACCAATCCCTGGGCCAATCGCAAGCGCATGCAGTGACTCCGAGAGAACATTAGTGTAACAAGCAATTGGTTTAACCATCACTTCAGGTGGCACTGAAACAGCAAGCAGGTCATAAATCTCAGGCAAGGCATAAAGTGTTACGAGGCCAGCTCCAGCATGGAGAGCTGCTGAGGAGGCAAGGCGTGCTGCACCAAGATAACCACGCGATCCTGCAATAATTCCAACATGGCCAAACATTCCTTTGTGCACGTCAAACAAACGCGAAGGGAGCAGCGCTCTCAAACTTTCTGCAGTGATGAGTGAGGCCTCATCTCCCTCGCTTGATTTTAATTCAGTCAATGTCACCACTGCCAGCCGTCCAACATTGTTGGTCGCTGTATCCGCTAACAATCCTGTTTTCGCATAAGCAATCGTCACCGTCAGATCGGCTTTCACACAACATTCGGAAGGAAAGCCCGTTGTGAGATCAAGTCCCGACGGTAAATCGACAGCCACAGTGAACGCCCCGAGCTCACTACGCACCTCATTCATTTCTTGGATGAGTATTGCTAGAGAACCTCGGGGTGCGCCTTGAGCGCCAATGCCCAACACACCATCGAGAAGCACCAACGGATAGGTTGTTATTTTAGAAATCTTCTCAATGCATTCGGCATCGTATTGTCTGAGGAGCGTGTGCAGATGATCTTGTGGAAGTAGTGGCATTTCTTCCGGCGCAAAAGAAAGCCTCGCTAAAATTTTCCATCCGCGCTCAGCTAAATAGCGGGCCGCAACAAGAGTATCGCCAGCATTGTTGCCTTTGCCACAATAGACCACACAGGTTCCTGGCATCGGAAAAAATTGCTCCACAACACACGCAATCCCCTCCCCAGCTTGCTCCATGAGGTCAGCAGCCTTGATGCCACGGGCAAAAGCGACTTGTTCTACTTCTTGCATTTGGGAGACAGTCAGAATCACAAGAGATGAGTAAAGCGTAAAGATTGCAGAGTAAAGAGTACTTTTTGAAATCGAAATATCATCATCTTATCGAAATTCATACTTGGATAGAGTCTCTTCATAAAAACAAATGCTCTTAGAAAATACCCTTCACTCTTCACCCTTCACTCTTTACGTTTTCTTGCCGCAATTCCAAGACACGCTTGATTACTTCTTCAATCAAGCTATTCGGGCAAGAAGCACCCGCTGTGATGCCCACAGAAAGAGGTTCGCCGAGCGGTTTATTCATCCACATTTTTTCAGTCACGATTTCGCGTTGCTGATGCAGATCAAAATGCCTCAGCCTCATTTCGCTCTCCAAGCATTCTTGATTGCGAATAAAATAGGTTGGCAATTTTTTTTCTCCAATTTCTGCAAGATGCGTGGTGTTAGAACTATTGTAGCCGCCAATGACGAGGAGAAAATCGAGAGGGCGTTCCAAGAGTACCATCAAGGCATCTTGTCGCTCTTGGGTCGCACCACAGATAGTATCAAAGAATCTAAAGTTTGCTTCACTGGCATCACGTTTTTCAATCGCAGCACGAAGACGACGTTGCACTTCTTCTGTCTCACCGCGGAGCATCGTTGTTTGATTGGCAACACCGATGCGCTGAAGATGGAGGTCAGGATCAAACCCAGCTGAAACAGCTCCCTCAAATTTTTTTAGAAACAGACTTCTTTCCAAACTCGCTGCTGGTGATGAAGTGCCAGGAGCCTCCGACGCACAGCGGCTGCGTGTATCATTAATACTCGATGACGCGAGCATCGGAGCGACACCGCAATTCGCATCAGCAGTAGAGTTTCGAAAGAAGTCTGCCGCACGATCTCCTCCGTGGATGATGTAGTTGCACACCGCATCTGCCTCTTCCAAATTAAAAACAATAAGATAATGCCCCTCTCCCTTGCCAAGGGCTCGAGAGGCGGTAGCTCGAGTCTCTTCATGTGCTGCTTTGCCGTGAATGATCGAGGTCACCTGCTCTGCCGCATTTTGCCGCACTCGTTTCCAAACACTCATGACATCGCCGCAAGTCGTATCGACAACGCGACAGCCACGCTCTTTGATTTTTTCAATCATCGAAGTCTCTGCTCCAAATGCTGGTAGAATCACGACGTCTTCGGGTTGAAGAGAATCGAGTGATATAGGATGTTCGCGATCAAAAAGATTTTGGATTCCTAAAGCAGCCATCTGAGCATTGACTTCAGGATTATGAATAATCTCTCCCACTAAAAAAAGTCGAGCCTCTGGAAAAACTTTTCTCGCCGCGTAAGCCAGATCAATGGCCCTTTCCACGCCGTAACAAAAACCAAATTGTTTCGCTAAGTAAAAATGTGTTTTCTCAACTTCAAAAACACCTCCCTCTGCGCGAATTTTTTCGACAAGAGAACTTTGATAATGTTGTTCAACCTTAGCTTGGACCTCCAGCATCACCTCAGGAGTGCGCAGATTGATGCGTTGAGAAGGCGCCGTCACAAGATTAATTTTTTTTCTCCGGCTGATCGAGCAAGAATTCTTTTTTGAGCTGCTCAAAATAACTTGGCGAAACTAACGTTGTCGAAGGAGCATCTGGAGAATTGTAGTCTTTAGGACGACCAAATTTTACCCCCAAGGTATTATCCTCCGGCTGAGTCTTAGCAATCTTGACCGGCGTTCCTACCCTCACGAGTTGAAAAAATTTCCCTGCATCATTGGCATGAAGACGGATGCAACCATGGCTCCGCGGAATGGGCCAGACCCAACCTTGATGGAAGCCGTAGCCAGGCGCAAACTCAACCCAGTAGGGCATCGGATAACCAACATAGTGCCCAGAGCCATGTCCAGCTTCGACTGCCTTGATTTGATCTTTGAAAATGCAAAATCCATAACTTCCAGAACGCTTGTTCCGCTCTTTGCGAGTGACTTCAAAATTTCCTTTTGGTGTTGGACGGCTAGGAATACCAACACAGCAGGCTGTGACGAGGAGAGGACGTTTTCCCTCCATCACATAAACCATTTGCTGATCAAGAGAAACTTTGACCACAACCTTGGAAAGATCATGAGGCTTGTAAGCAGGCTGATCATACATGCGATTTAGTTGAGCACATCCCGTGAACAAGAAAAGAAGACCTGAAAAAGCTGTAGAATATTTTAAAAATTTCATGCCTCTTTTTTACTAGAATAAAAATAAATCACAAGTCTTGGCTTTCTCACCTAGCCAATAACAGCTAAACTGGCAAGATGCATCGCGCCAAAAAATCTTCCGCCTACTTCGACAATGCCTCTGCTGTTGCTGCAGTAAAAGAGGTCTATCGTGATTTAGCAGAACGTCCGATTGAACGAAACTGCACGCTCAAAACCGAGTGTTGTCGTTTTGTGCTCACAGGAGAAACACCTTATCTTACGAAAGGGGAAGCCTTAGTGGCTGCCAAAGCCGTTCGCAATATAGGCCGCAAGGAGATGCCAAAAAGAGTCGATGGCGCTTGCAGTCTTCTTCATCCGAGGACAGCACGTTGTTTAATTTATCAAGATCGTCCCTTCGGCTGTCGCACCCATTTTTGCCAAGCAGCAGGAGGACCCTACGCTCGCAAAGAAGTCGTCGATCTCATCCATCGTCTTGAAGAAATCGACCAGAAGCTTGATGGAACCGGCTCGCGCGACCTGCACACTGCTGTGGGAGAATCATTAAAAGACTTACGTTACTAGAACAACATGCATCATTTCAAAGATACAACATTGATCATCGTCGGCCATGGCTCAACAGAAAACCCTGACTCCTCTGAGCCAACTCATGAGCATGCTGACACCATCAGGCAGCGAGAAATTTTTGAGGAAGTGCGCTCTGCTTTTTGGAAAGAAGAACCGTCGCTCCGAGAAGTTCTCTACGGCATCAAGAGTAACACGGTCATTGTAGTTCCGAATTTTATTAGCGAAGGTTACTTCACTCAGAAAGTCATTCCACGCGAACTCGAATTAAACGGGAGCATTACTCATCGCGGTTCTCAAAAAATTTTCTACGCCGATCCTGTTGGAATCCACCCCTTGATGACACAAGCTCTCCTCCAACGAGCTCAGGAGACAGCTCCCAACGTTCCTCCCGATCAAACAACACTTTTCATTGTGGGACATGGAACGGGGCTGAATGAAAATTCCGCAAAGGCTGCCAAAGATCAAGTGGCTCTCATTCAAAAAATGAATCGTTACGCAGAGGTCCTCCCATCCTACATGGAAGAGGCGCCGCTCATCAGCGATTGGGATCGCCTCTCCTCACAACAACATGTCGTCGTTGTTCCTTTTTTTATCAGCGATGGACTTCACAGCTATCAAGATATTCCTGTGCTACTCGGCATCGAAAAAGAAATAGGCCCCGCAGCAAGCCAAGCAGAAGTCTTTCGTCGCAATCCTTATCACCTTCGTGGAAAAACACTCTACTATGCCAGCTCGATCGGCACAGAGCCGATGATGGCAGAGGTGATTTTGGATCAGGCGGCCAGTTGCTTTGCAACTGGAGTTTGAGTATTTAAAGTTTGAGTTTGAGTCACCGAGGCCTTCGGCAAAGTAAGATAAAAAAATAGCCAATACGAATTCCTTAATTTTTTATTAAGCGAAGCCTATTCAACTCAAACTCAAACTTCTATCACTCAAACTTAGAAACAGCACTATCAATTCAAAAAAAACCTTACTTAAGATCAAATCAGTTTCAGTCCAAGTCTAAGATACGTCGGCGTATCCAAATCTTCTCCCTCCACAATTGTCGGTTCGCTTTTATCAAAACGACCGCGTTGTGCTGCGGTGAAATTCAAGGCGCCTTGTGTCTGTTTCACTTTAGTTACTGGTTTAGAAGCCGCTGATTTTTGAAATTCTACAGGCTCCTCAGGAAGGTTCAGCTCAAGAAGATCCAAAGGAAGTTCTGCTATAGATGCCTTAGGAACAGGCGCAGCGGGCGATGGCTCCGATGGTTCTGATTTTTTAGGAATAGAAGCTGAAATTTTTTCCACGTTAGGAATGATTTCTTTTTTTTCTTCTTTTTCTTCAACAGCCAAAATAAAAATTTGTAATGCCGCACCAGCAGGCTCTTCCGCACTAACACTGAGTTGAATATCAGACTCCTCACCAACGACGCGTTCTACTTCTTGCATCGCAGCTTGAGCCTCTGCAAACGAAAGATCTTTAGGGCCTCGCAGCTGCATAAAAATAGCAGAGCACTTCGCTAAGACACGTCCTCCCTGAAGCTGAGGACTTTTGAATAATCGCTCCACCGCTTCGTGGAGGCGATTGGAGCCTGAGGCTTGACCATATCCAAAATAATTTTTTTCTCCTGCTCGCGAGAGTGCCTTCAGCAAATGAGAGCGGTTAATTCGCACAGGCCCTTTACTAGAAAGCATCGCCACCATATTCGGAAGAAACACTTGCATGGCTTCATCAGAAGCAGTGAAGGTTTCGCCCAACCCTGCCTTGGAAGCGCCGGAAGAAGCAACCTGGTTGTTATCAAGAATCACCACTCCATCGCAAATTTGTTTTAGGGAAGAGGCCGCTTCAGCAGCCAAAGACTGAGCTCGCTTTCCTTCAAAAGAAAACGGTTGCGTCACACAGGCCAATGTCAGTTTTTTCGCTTTTTTTGCTGCTGCTGCTAAATGTGGAAGAAGTGTTGAGGCTGTTTCTCCACCGAGTCCTGCACAAAAAAGAATCACGGAGGCTCCTTGAATTTCCGCTTCAAATCGAGGCAGCACTTCTTCTAAAGCAGCGAGCAACTCTTGTTCAGGAGGCAAGGCCAGCTGCATTGGAACTACAGAAGAGGTCAGTGCATCGAGATCATTATTGAGTGCCACTAATCCTAAAAAAAAAGGATTGTTGAGCAAGAGGTGATCTAAAAAATTAACTCCTGCATTTCCTACCCCAACAATACGGTAGGGAGAGGCTGAGAACTGAAGGCTGGAGGTGAGAGCACTCATTTATTTGCGTCCAAATAGGCCCCCCAAAGTGTTGGTAATTTTAGAAAAGAAAGTCTCCTCCGGAATCTGGCTGTAAACGGCATTGGCATATTTAGTGAGACCGATGGCCGTGGAATATTGAGGATTTTCAAACATTGAGGTCGGCCCAGAAAGGTTGTCCATTGTTGTTACTTGAACAGGCAATTGAAAAATTTCTTTAGTGAGGGTCGCAACCCCTTTTAATCGTGCGCAGCCGCCTGTCAGCATAACACCCGCCCCTAAAAGATCGAGGTGACAGCCGCGTTCAACTTCTCGTTTGAGCAAGTGCAATATTTCATTCATGCGAGCATGAACCACGGTATCGAAAGCATTGCGATCAATTTCACATCCAGAAAATCCCGGATCGTTTTTCAAATTAATTTTTCCTCCTAGTGAACGCTCTGGTGACAAGGCACAACCTTCTTCAATTTTGAGCAACTCCGCACGAACAATAGGTAGCCGCAATCCAATGGAGATATCATTCGTAATATGATCGCCTCCTAACGCCAAGACGCCGCTGTGACGCACCGCACCATCAACATAAACAATAAAATCCGTAGTTCCTCCTCCGATATCAACAACAAGAGCTCCTAAATCTTTTTGATGCTGCGTAAGGACGACCTGCGCTGAAGCGAGCGAGTTCATCACCACATCTTCAATATCTAATTTCATATTCTCGAGACAACGAAGTGTATTTTGGATGCGTGTCTTTACGCCATGAACAATGTGAAAATCGGCATCTAATCTAGATCCCATCATCCCTTCAGGGTTAATCACATTTTTATTCCCGTCGACATGATAGTTCTGAATGATGGTATGAAGAAAGGCATTGCTAGGAGGAAGAATCACTTCCTTCGCATTCATTTCCACCATGCGCAGATCTTCATCATTAATAGCATTGTGATCTTCAGGCAGGATCAGCGTTCCACGATTATTAAAACTTTGCAAATGAGCACCAGAGATAGCAACCCACACACTCCTAATCTCAACATTACTTTTTTCTTCTGCATCAATGATCGCTTCTCGAACACATTCTGAAACGCTAGAAAAATCGATAATCTCCCCTTTGCGAACACCACGAGAGGGAGTTTCACCCACTCCTAAAATATGAATGGATCCATCGGGCAGCGATTCGGAAACCACCACACAAATTTTGGTAGTACCGATTTCAAGACCGACAAAAAGTTGTTCACGCGCCATATTAAAAAGTAACGGGTAATGGGTAACGAGTAACGAGTGAAGAATTCTTTAATCCAAATAAAAAATGTAAGGGATAGACTAAGGAGCCTTGAGTCATCATGGATTAAAAATGATTTTAAGATTGGCCCTTTCAACCGCGAAGTGCAACACGTGAAAAAAAATAGAAAGGCTACATGATGATGGTAATCTTTAAGGTGTCAAAACCAAGGAGATTATCATGGCCAGAGGCTATCATCATGTAACCAGAGACAAACGATCTCA
>JAPLTJ010000168.1 GCA_026398175.1 Verrucomicrobiia bacterium
ACATACCCATTCCCTGCCTCTATCAGCACAGCGCCGTGAGTTCAATCTCGTGGCACGCTACATGGTTTTGCCGTAGGCTATTTTTAAGTACTAACTTTTTTAATAGACCCCTGTGTATCAAAACACGTGAAATGCTCCTGAGTAAAGTGTGAAGAGTACAAATAAAAACTTGTTTTACTTTCTGAAAAAGTTGACGCTTCTGTCTCCTCTTTTTTTTAAAAAAATCGGCTCATTTAACGTTTATTTTTATGGCATCACCTTATCTCTCTTTACTAGAAGCATTGCGCCAACATTGTGAGCTTCCTGAATTTCCTGATCCGCTTCCCTCGAACTTGCTCAATTTGGAATTGAAAGAGGGACCAACGATCACGATCAATTTTAATGAAGAGACCCAATACGTGGAGATCTTCTCTTCGATTGGTGCTTATCAGCCTGATCAAGAATTAGAGGTGCTGAAACGCATTGCACAAGCCAACTTCCTCTGGGCAGCAACCGCTGGCGGCACCCTCAGTGCTCGTCCCGAAGAACAGACTGTCTACTTTGCTTATCAAGCTCCCATCTCAGCCCTCGAAGCAGAAGATTTTGTTCACCTCGTCGAAAAATTTATTGATGTTGTCCAACAATGGCAGGAGATTTTAAAAAAAGTTGGAAGTGAGGAAGTCGCCTCTGAACCAGCCTCCGGAGCCCCTATCGAGGCGGCCTAGGACTGATTGTCGTTTCTATATTCACGGTTATGAGTTCAATCACTGTAACCGTTCTGATGAACGAGTGCAATTTTTCTACGCGCTTTGATGAGCAACATATCCACTCACAAACTCCTTCCGGAACGCGTCGAAGCGCTCTTCCAGAATGGCTTGGCGCGTCTGACGCATGAGGTTGAGATAAAAGTGAAGGTTGTGCAGCGAGATCAAACGTAGGCCTAAAATTTCTTCCGCTTTGACGAGGTGGCGCAAATAGGCACGTGTGAATTTCTGACAGGCTGGGCAGGTGCATCCCTCCTCGATCGGAGCGGTGTCGCGCGCGAAGGGGGCATTTTTTAAATTGAGGGTGCCATGTTTTGTGAAGGCGGTTCCATTGCGAGCTAAGCGAGTCGGCAAGACGCAATCAAACATATCAATGCCGCGAGCCACCATCTCAACCATTTGGGGTGGTGTTCCCAGGCCCATCGCATAGCGCGGAGCATTGTCAGGAAGATAAGGAATGGAGGCATCAATCGCCTGCATCATTTCAGGCTCTGGCTCACCGACGCTGACGCCACCAACGGCGTAGCCATCAAAGCCAATTTCGACAAGAGCCTCTGCAGAAACTTTTCGCAAGTCATCATGAGAGCCGCCCTGGACTATACCAAAAACCAGTGGCGCTTTTGCCTTCTTTGGAAATTCTACTGCTGCTGCGAATTGTTGTGTCGCTCCAGTGCTCGCGTCCTCGAGTACGTTTGGTACACTCCGGGGCTGCGCGCTGGAGGCTCCTTGCACTTCATCAGCATCAGCGAATTTCGAAAGAAGGCGATCTTCATGTTGCCACCAATCCTTGCACCGCTTTGCCCAGCGGAGTGTCCGTTCCAGGCTCGTCTTCATTGCCTCATGCTCGCAGGGATAGGGCGGACATTCATCAAAAGCCATCACAATGTCAGAGCCGAGATTGTGCTGAATCTGCATTGAGACTTCGGGGCTGATAAAAGTTGGCGTGCCATCAAGATGGTTTTGAAAATGAACGCCCTCTTCGGTGATTTTTCTCAAGCGCGCTAAGGAAAAAACTTGGAAGCCGCCGCTATCGGTGAGGATCGAGCGATCCCATTGCATGAAATGGTGTAAGCCGCCGAGGTCCTTAATGAGCTCTTCTCCTGGTCGCACATGCAAATGGTAAGTGTTGCCCAAAATAATCTGAGCGCCGAGCGCATAAAGTTCGTCAGGGGAAACAGCTTTGACCGTGGCCTGCGTTCCCACCGGCATGAAGATTGGTGTCTCGATCGCGCCGCGGCGTGTTTGTACAATGCCAGCGCGGGCGTGACTGGTGGAGTCTTTTTTGAGGAGTTGGTAGCAAGACATGGGTTGAAAAAGGAAAAGAGAATAGCCACAAAAGAACACAAAAGAAAAACCAAATTTTTATTTTTCCTTTTTTTGTGCTCTTTTGTGGCTATTTATTCAGCTCCCACACCGTTCGACCAGCTACAATCGTCCTCACAGCACGGCCTTGAAATTGATAGCCGTGGTAAGGCGTGTTGCGCGAGAGGGAAGGGGATGTTTCGCGATCATAGGTCCAATGGAGATTCGGATCGATGAGGGTGATGTCAGCGAGAGCTCCTGGAGTCAAGGTTCCAGCATCAAGATGAAGCAATCGAGCAGGGTTGATCGTGAGCAGTGCAATCAATTTTGGAAGAGAGATGACTTTTTTCTGATGCACCAAGGTGGTTAAAAAAACAGCAAGCTCTGTTTCCAAGCCGAGCATTCCAAAAGGAGCGCGATCGAGCGGTTGTTGTTTTTCGCTGAGAGCGTGAGGAGCATGATCACTAGCCAAAATGGTGATGGTGCCATCGGCGATTCCCTCAATGATGGCAGCGATGTCTTCTTGAGTGCGGAGAGGAGGATTGACTTTAAAACTTGCATCGCCGCTTTTTAAATTTTCATCGGTTAAGGTGATATGATGTGGCGAAGCTTCTCCGCTGATAGGAACCCCTCGTAAACGAGCTTCGCGAAGTAGGCGGACGCTTGTTCCAGAGCTGATGTGTTGACAATGAATAGGGTGACCGATTTCTTCCGCAAGCATGATGTTGCGGGCGACAATGATCTCTTCAGCGAGAGAAGGCCAGCCTGTGAGGCCAAGATGGTCGCTCCATTCTCCTTCGTTCATGATGCTTTCAGCGGTGAGAGAGGCTTCTTGGCAATGATCCATGATGAGAAGGCCAACTTTTTTGGCGCGCAGAACCAGATCTCGCATCAATTTTAGATTTTGAACGCACTGTCCGTCATCGGTCAGAGCAATCGCTCCTGCCTCTGCCATGGCTTCGATGGGGGCAATCTCTTTTCCGGCGAGGCTCGTTGTTAAGGCAGCTGTTGACAAAACGTGAACAATTCCCGTTGCCGCTGCTTGTTTTAAAACCCACGTCAAACGTTCTGCTGTATCGGTCGGAGGCGTGGTGTTGGGCATGGCAACGACCGTTGTAAAACCGCCAGCAGCCGCAGCGCGCGTTCCGGTGGCAATGGTCTCTTTGTGTTCTTGACCTGGTTCGCGAAGATGAACATGAATATCGATCAGGCCAGGAGTGATCACCAGGCCAGTGGCATCGATGATTTCAGCGTTGGGAGCAGGATGTTCAGCAATCTTTCCGTCCGTCACAAAGAGATCGCGGACTTCATCAATGTTGTTAGCGGGGTCAATGACGCGGCCGTTTTTGAGATGAAGGTTGTTCATGAGATTTTAGAATAAATGTGTAGCCAGCCTTAAGCAAGCATAGTCACTTTTTAATCTATGACTCATGCACGTTCTTAAGTTAATATTAAATGCGCGTAGGATATATACCTTTCACGGATGAGAAATGGAATGAGGGGTAACCAATAAAATTAAAAATCTTTTCTTTCCTATGCTGATGGCATCGTTCTCATTATTTATAGCGCTTGCTTTACCTTACGAGAGCATTCCAAATGAACCTCCTTTGATCGACAGTTTAGAGGAATCTATCGATGCGTATGCAAGATTCGAGGAAAATCAATTTCTTACATCTCAGCAGTACTCCTCTTCTTATCAAGTTATTGCGAGCATGCCGCATACCCTTAAGGAATATGAGTATGCCTCCGGAAATTGGTTTGGTGGTCGTGATACCTTGAAGGATCATGGTATTGAGCCCTCTATTACCTACACTGCAGATATCGTTGGTAATCCTGTTGGAGGAATACATCCTAAAGGCTCTGCCTATGCCGATCAGATTGTTTTTGCCTGCCTCCTAAAAACAGAAGAACTGTTTGGATGGCATGGTGGTTATTTCTTGATGAGCGCCTTTCAATGTGATGGCCAGAGTCTTTCTCAAAACAACATTGGCAACGAATTTCTTGTTCAAAGGGTCTATACGGGAGAGACCATGCATTGGCAAGAACTTTCCTATGAGCAAAAGTTCTGGGATGATCACGCAAGTTTTAAATTTGGTCGAACTGCTGCGAATGAAGATTTTTGTACATCCCCTCTCTATTTGTACTACGTGAATAAGGGTATTGATTCTTATCCGCGCGCGCTTGCAGTCAATGGAAACTACTCGACGCTCCGTCGTACTTAGAGCGTGTCCGCAAACAGCTCATTTTTGACATTTTTTAAAAGGTGAAATTTTTTTCCTAAAAAGCAGCTCCGTTTTTCACCAGGGCAGCAGCAATTTTTAGCACACTTCGATTGACAAGTGAAGTGCAACACACTCACT
>JAPLTJ010000015.1 GCA_026398175.1 Verrucomicrobiia bacterium
ACAAAAGGACGCGGTAAACTTGGTCCGCAAAAACCAACTGTACCAATCAAAGACATCCTGTTATATCCTTTGACTCGTAACTTTAGAAAAATCCTGAATGCGGAAAAACAGTCAGCCACGTGTTAGCCGAATGTTTACCAATATAGCTTGTTTCAAAATGTTCGTTCTAATGCCTCACTAACCGTTCAGGTTAGCCGCGGCCTTACAACAACCATTTTTAAATCAACCTCCTTACATAAACTTTCTCATTTTCATTCACGTTTTTAGGTTAAAAGTGGTTAACATCTTTTGTGATATCGTCTCGCTTTTACGAAAACAAAGTAAAGATCCATAGCCTTCTGGATTCCTGCGTCCGCAGGAATGACGGTTGTTTTTAAGTGAAATAACAATTACGTTACTCTGTTAGTATTTTGAACGATGCTCTTTATAGAGAAAATTTTTCCTACAGCCTCTACCCTTCTGCTAAGGAGCTCGCAGCCTAGCTGCCAACCACTGGACACATTTTCGCCCGGTGGTCGGGATAGAAATGTTCCATCTCTTGCATCATTCGTTTGATGTGGCGGTAACCTTTGATGCGAGCTATGTACAAGTAGCTTTTCCAAGGATCGCCCCATTCTAAAATTTCAATCGTCACGCGGCGCACGCCCCACTCCCGCATTTTAGATCGTGTCGGTTTGTAGAGGTCGATGGTATTTGTTCCAGCCAGCGCAAATCCATAATCGTCGATAATAAAAATTTCTCCCGTTGCTTTGATCCGCAACTTCGTTCCCGCTGGCCAACGCGACCAGTCAGCTGCAGCGCTATTAATTTTTCCATGTTGCAATTTTGTGCCGAGTGCTGAGCAATAGCCATACCGGCAATGGTCTGCTTCGGTGTGCGTGTAGGCAGTCGTGCGCACTTTTTCAACAGCCATTCGTGGCAGTGGCCTTTCGTAGGCTGGAAGCGGATGGTGGGCGCAGCTGCACAAAAACAGGCTGAAGGCTAAAGGCAGAAGGCGGAAGGAAAAAGACTGGAAGAATTTCTTCACAAGATTAAATTGGATTTCAAGATGAAATAATTTAAGTCTAAAGCGTAGACAAAAATGATGCAAACAAGACAAACGTTTACAAAATGAAACTTTTTCTTCAAGTTGAATTACCTTCAGCCTTTAGCCCTTAGCCTTCAGCCTAACTCCTATGCGTCCTGATAAATTCACCGTAAAAATGCAAGAGGCTCTTCAAGGAGCCCTCGACTTAACTTCGAAACATGGTCAGCAAGAAATCGATAATGAACATTTCTTGCTAGCGCTCCTCGAGCAAAGCGAGGGATTGGCGCGACCGTTGCTAGAAAAAATGGGCGTGGCAACTTCCTCCGTGATGACTCAATTGGAATCTCAGATTGCGACTCGTTCTCGAGTGCAAGGAGGAGCACAGCCTTTTGTTGGCAATGATCTCCGCAAGACGATTGATCAGGCGGAAAAAGAACAAGAAAAATTAAAAGATGAGTATCTCAGCGCTGAACATTATTTGTTAGCCCTGAGCGATGAGAAAAACAAAGCTGCTTCCTTTCTCAAAGAGCAGGGAGTTTCTCGCGACAAGCTGATGAAGGCGTTGGTGGAGGTGCGTGGCAGTCAGCGTGTGACCGATCAAAATCCAGAGGGAAAATATCAGTCGCTTGAAAAATATGGGCGCGATTTGACGGAGTTAGCACGCCAAGGAAAAATCGACCCCGTCATTGGCCGCGATGAAGAGATTCGGCGTACGATGCAGGTGCTTTTGCGACGGACTAAAAATAATCCTGTCCTCATCGGAGAGCCAGGTGTTGGTAAGACAGCTATCGTCGAAGGACTCGCACGCCGCATTGTGAGTGGCGATGTGCCTGAATCACTCAAGAATAAAAAAGTCATCGCGATGGATCTCGGCGCGATGATTGCCGGAGCAAAATTTCGTGGAGAGTTTGAAGATCGGCTCAAAGCTTTTTTAAAAGAGGTTACCGATTCTGAAGGAAAAATTATTCTCTTCATCGATGAACTTCACACCATCGTCGGCGCAGGAGCTGCAGAGGGAGCGGTTGACGCTTCCAATCTTCTCAAACCTCAGCTGGCACGTGGCGAGTTACGCACCATCGGTGCCACAACGCTCGATGAGTATCGAAAATATATTGAAAAAGATGCGGCGCTCGAGCGGCGCTTTCAGCCTGTCATGGTCAACGAGCCGAGCGTGGAAGATACAATTGCCATTTTACGTGGCCTCAAAGAGCGCTATGAAATTCATCATGGCGTCCGCATTCAAGATGCAGCCTTGGTTGCAGCCGCTCTGCTTTCACACCGCTACATTTCAGATCGCTTTTTGCCTGACAAAGCCGTCGATCTCATTGATGAAGCGGCGTCGTGCTTGAAGATTGAATTGGATTCGATGCCAACGGAGATTGATCAACAAGAGAGATCGATCATGATGTTGGAAATGGAGCGTCAGGCCTTGCGCAAAGAAAAAGATGCTGCGAGCAAAGAGCGTCTTGAAAAATTAGAAAAAGAGTTATCAGCTATTAAAGAAACGGCATCCATGCTCAAAGCAAGGTGGCAAAAGGAAAAGGAAGAGATTGGAAAATCTCAAAAATTGAATGAGGAAATTGAGCGACTCAAAAATGAATTGGCCACCGTGCAGAGGCAAGGTGATTTTGGGAAAGCCAGTGAAATTCAATATGGTCGCATTCCTGAATTGACGAAGCAGCTAGAGGATCACAATGCCAAGATGGCCAAAGGAGGGCAGCAAGCCTTGCTCAAGGAAGAAGTGACCGAGGAGGATATCGCTAAAGTTGTTGCTGTCTGGACCGGCATTCCTGTTTCCAACTTGCAGGAAGGAGAGCGACAAAAATTAATTAAGATGGAAGAGCGGCTCATCGAGCGCGTCGTGGGACAACAGCAGGCGATCAAGGCTGTTTCCAATGCGGTGCGCCGCGCGCGTGCAGGCCTGCAGGAAGAGAATCGGCCGATTGGGTCATTTATGTTCTTAGGACCAACAGGCGTTGGAAAAACAGAACTTTCTAAAGCGCTCGCTGAATTTCTTTTTGATGATGAGAATGCGATCGTGCGCCTCGACATGAGTGAGTACATGGAGAAACACACCGTGGCGCGCTTGATTGGAGCGCCTCCGGGATATGTTGGATATGATGAGGGAGGTCAGTTGAGTGAAGCGGTCCGTCGAAAGCCGTACAGAGTGATTCTTTTTGATGAAGTCGAAAAAGCACACGGCGATGTTTTTAATGTGCTGCTCCAAGTCCTCGATGATGGGCGTATCACCGATGGCCAAGGCCGCACCGTCGATTTCAAAAACACCGTCATCATCATGACGAGTAATATTGGGAGTATGGCGATCATGGAAGAGCTAGAAGTGGAAGAACGGAATCGCCGTGTGATGGAGGCGCTGCGAGGGCACTTCCGGCCAGAGTTCCTCAACCGCATTGATGAGATTGTGATTTTTGATCGTCTCACTGACAAAGAAATCGGAGAGATCGTCACGATCCAGCTGAGACGCCTTATGCAGCGTCTCGAAAAACAAAAGATCCATCTCGAACTTTCAGAAAAAGCAAAAACCTATTTGGCGAAAGAAGGGTACGATCCTGCTTACGGCGCCCGCCCACTCAGGCGTGTCATTCAGCAAAAGATTTTAGATCCCTTGAGCATGGAGATCCTTGATGGAACCTTGAACGAAGGGGATACGGTGCTGGTAGAGATGGAGAAAGACAAGCTGACTTTTCGAAAAAAGTGAAGAGTAAAGAATAAAGGGTGAAGAGTATTTTAAGATCGGGAATAGGATCGACATTTCGAGGTTTGCTTTCTCACAGGATTTATTTTAAAAAAAGAGATCATTAAAAACTTTGCTTCCACACTCTTTACCCTTCACCCTTTACTCTTTACTTCGCAGGCGGATAGCGGTAGACGAGATGCGGGAACGATTGCTCTGCGCGGAGATGATGTTCTTGAATCATCTCTTCAACAGCCTGCAAAGCCCCAAGGCAAGTGCTTTGCAAGGCATCATCAAAGACAAGATATCCTCCTCCAGGATGAAGGTGAGGAAGAGTGACGTCGATGGCATAACGTGTCCCTTCGTAAAGATCGCAATCGATATGAGCGAGAATAATCTTTTTGCTTTTTTCTAAAAGAGGGTGTGCTGTCTCTTCAAAGAGGCCTTTAACAAAAACTAAATTAGTAAGTCCACATTTTTCTTTGTACTCCAAGAGTTCTTGAAAAGAAACATTTGCAAAATCGTTTGCATGATGAAAATCGAGCGTTGATTCTGAGGGTGGCATTCCTTCAAACGTATCGAGCGCATAAACAGTCGTTGAAAGACCAAGGCCGCGAGCGACATTGGCTAAGAAAACAGCAGATCCTCCACGATAAGCTCCAAATTCGATGATATCTCCATCAAGTCCACCGTATTTTAAAATGAGGAAAAGATTCATCAGTCGAGATTCAGTGAGCAATTCGCGATGCTGCATTAACGCTCTGCTTTCAATGTAAAGCGGATCGTTGGCTATGAAGGGATGAATAGCGTTGCACTGAAGAGCCGAGGCACGAGCGTAGCCTGCCCTCACGTTTCGCCCTTGAAGAATGTGAGAAAGACGATTGATATGTGCTGTCGGGAGAAAGGATTCAATCGATTTTTGAAGAGCAGCATTTTTCATTCTAGAGCTTCGGGTAGCGGTAGACCATGTGGGGATAAGCTTGTTCGGCATAGAGTTGATGAGCCTCAATCATCTCTTCCATTGCTTGAAGCGGGCCTAGGCCATTGCTATGAATAGGATCATGTAACAAGAGGTATCCGCCTTGAGCATGCATGTGAGGAAGGACCGTAGAGAGAGCATAGTGTGTCGACTCGTAAGTTTTGCAATCAAGATAAGAGAGCAGAATTTTTTGAGAATATTTTAACAAGTTGGATGTCGTTTCTTGAAAAGGGCCTTTGATAGGAATGAGATTGGTTAAACCAAGTTTACTGATGCGCTCCGACAAAGATTCAAACGAGGCGTTTTTAAAATCATTTGAGGTGAGGAAATCAAGCGTGGGATCAGCTGCAGGAAGGCCTGTAAAAGTATCCAATGCATAAACAGTGCCTGTAATCCCAAGTTTCTTGGCTACGTTGGCGATAAAAATAGCAGAGCCTCCGCGGTAGGAACCAAATTCAATAATATCTCCACATGATGCTGGAAGGCCATATTTCATGATCAAAAAAATATTCATCAAAGAGACTTCATGAGTGAGATGAATTCCTTCAACGAGTTTTAAGCTTTCGATATAAATAGGATCTTGCTGAACAAAAGAACGAATAATATTAAATTGAAGTCCCCAGCCACGGACATAGCCAGCGATAACGTTCCTTCCCTTGATTACTGAGGAGGTTTTATTTTGATGAAAGTCGATGAGCGCTTGATCGACGGCATGGGCTCGATGAGGAAATTCTGCCAAATTTTGAAATCGCGCAAAACAAGGATGCATTTAGTAACGAGTAACGGGTAACGAGTAACGGGTCATGGTGAAGCAAAGAAGGTATTTTGATAAATCTAATGTATCATGATACAATTTTTAATTTGAATTTGCCGAATAAAAATATACTCGTTACTCTTTACCTGCATTCATGAGTTTGTCATTGCCAAAACCCCTTTCTGAAGCAGAGCCTGGGCCCGTTTTATTAGTCGATCGTTTGGAAGCCAATGAAAAAATTTGCCGTCGCTTGCGCGAAGTTGGTTTATGCGAGAAAGCAGAAATTCAGTTATTAAGCCGAGGAGGGCAGATCATTTGTAATGTTTGTGGGACACGATTAGCACTAAGTCGTGACTTAGCAAAAAAAATTTGGGTGCGGCCAAATAACTGCCAACGTACCATTGGTAGTTCTCAGTAAAATTCAGATCGTTAATCAATCTGAAAAAACGTAACTACCAACGTCAATCATTTCTACGAAATGATTGACGCTAGTAAAATTGGTGGTCGTTGAATTTGAAGTAACAATTTTATTTTGACATCAAGTCATCATTGCAAGCAGGCAAAAGATCTGTTAGTGACAAACAGTAG
>JAPLTJ010000127.1 GCA_026398175.1 Verrucomicrobiia bacterium
CATACCCATTCCCTGCCTCTATCAGCACAGCGCCGTGAGTTCAATCTCGTGGCACGCTACATGGTTTTGCCGTAGGCTATTTTTAAGTACTAACTTTTTTAATAGACCCCTGTGTATCAAAACACGTGAAATGCTCCTGGGGGATGGCCGGTATTCTGTGAATTTCTCTTGCGGCCTCCTCAAGAATGATATATCTTCTTACATCCAATGACGCGGGGTGGAGCAGCCCGGTAGCTCGTCAGGCTCATAACCTGAAGGTCGTAGGTTCAAATCCTACCCCCGCAACCAAGATGCTCTTCAAATTCTACTGCTGTAGCGAAGAGTATTTTTGGATGGAGTCTTGTCTTTAAAGTATCAGCGAATTTCCAACGCAGATTTGCCATTCGCATGGAGAATTATTTTTCCCAAAGATAATGAATTGGAATCGCATGAAGATTTTTTCCGAAGGGGATGACTTCATTTCCTGTGTAGAGTACGATGCCGCGGACCCAACGTTTACCGGCTAGTGCAGCCAAGGTTTGAAGACCGCTGACATCTTTTTTGTTTAAGGTTGCACCAGCTTTGATTTCGATGCCAACGAGACGGCCTTCTTGATCTTCAAGGAGTAGATCAACTTCTTGTCCAGAGGCTGTGCGCCAAAAGAAAAATTCGGGCTGTTTTTTGCTCCACGTTGCTTGTTTGAGAAGTTCCATCAGGATGAAATTTTCCATGATGCTTCCAGCGAGGCTTGGGTCCAGTGAAAGCCGGCTGCTCGTGATCCCTAGCAAGTGAGTCAGGAGCCCCGTGTCGTTGATGTAGGCTTTGGGTGTCTGAATGATGCGTTGTCCCAAATTAGTTGACCAAGGACGAAGCAATTGCACAAGAAAAGTGACTTCCAAAAGTGTGAAGTAACGTTTGACCGTTGTTTGAGGGAGCATGAGTGAGCGTCCAAGGTCCGTGAAATTGAGAAGGCTTCCTGCGCGTGCTGCTGTAGCAGTGAGTAAACGAGGTAAAGCATTTAAATCGGAGATATCAGAAAAGTTACGAATGTCACGTTGAAGAATTGTTGTCAGGTATGATTTGAACCAAGCTTTGCGGCGCGTAGAGGTCGGCCGTGTGAGAATGGGAGGATAACCGCCGCTCATGGCGGACTCTAATAACGTTGTTCGAGAAACACGTTTAGTAATGGGCTGTGAGAGACAGTGAGGTTTTTGCAAAAAAAGTTGGTCGATAAAATCTTCTTTTTTGTGATGCATTTCTCCTTGAGAAAAAGGCCAGAGTGTTAAAATTTCCATGCGCCCAGCCAGCGACTCAGAAAGTTTTGGTAAGAGAAGGACATTTGCAGAACTGGTCAAAAGAAAGCGCCCCGGTGCACGATGGCGATCGACGGCAGCTTTAATGACAGGGAATAATTCCGGCACATGTTGTATTTCATCGAGGGTCACTTTTTCTGGCAAGCCAGCGACAAAACCTTCAGGGTCGCTTTTCGCGGCAGCGAGCACACTGGGTTGATCAAAAGTGAAATAGCTCCTTCCTTGTTTTACGAGTTCAGGGGCTTGAGTCAAGGTGCTCTTGCCGGACTGGCGCGGCCCATTGATCAAGACAACAGGCGTGTCAGCAAGCGCAACAAGAACTTCATTCAATAAATTTCGTGATCTCATGAGTGATATCGTGAGATAAATGTGGATGATAATCAACCACAATGTGGATGATAATCAACCACGGTGTGGCTGATAATCAACCGTTGATCTGCAGTAAAGAGTGAAGGGTAAAGGGTGAAGAGTAGTTTTGCTATGTAATAAAAATGGCCCTTTCAACCGCGAAGTGCAACACGTGAAAAAAAATAGAAAGGCTACATGATGATGGTAATCTTTAAGGTGTCAAAACCAAGGAGATTATCATGGCCAGAGGCTATCATCATGTAACCAGAGACAAACGATCTC
>JAPLTJ010000048.1 GCA_026398175.1 Verrucomicrobiia bacterium
AGATCGTTTGTCTCTGGTTACATGATGATAGCCTCTGGCCATGATAATCTCCTTGGTTTTGACACCTTAAAGATTACCATCATCATGTAGCCTTTCTATTTTTTTTCACGTGTTGCACTTCGCGGTTGAAAGGGCCAAATATTTCAGCTCTCATCAAGCAATAAAAATTGGTTCGTTGAGGATTGCTGCGGCGATGAGCTGAACTTTTTCTTTAGCGGCATTTCGACTCTCGCCTAAAACAGTTAAGGACTGAAGAGCGGCCTGGCGAGGTAATTCGCGAGCTTGTAGGGGTGTTGCCTCCGGATCAAAATAGGATGCTTTTTTGGCGGCATTTTTTGCTGCAAGATCTTTAGCTTCTCGATCAGGAATATCATGAGCGCGGGCTTTTTGATAATCGCTCAAGGCTGTTTCTTTGATGTTAGCAAGACGCTCTGGTGCATCTTTATTTCGAGATGCAACGTAGGAAGGAGGAGTGAGATTTTCCTTTTTTTCGGAGTAGAACAAACGATGAAGGAGTTGTATTACGCTGTTCCATGCTTTTGTTTGAGCTGAATTGAAATCAGCGCCAAGGTCGCCCCAGCTCTTCACGGCGAATTCCCAGGCTTCATTGTGGGTCATCTTTGGTTGGGCCTGGAGCGCGCTCCGAAGGAGGAGGTCGATTTTAGAGGCTAATGTTTTATCTGTCATATCTAACTTCGCATTTCACGACAGTAATGCGACGCTTTTTTTAGAAGTTGTATTTCTCGCATTGCTCTCTCTTTAGAATTTAGGTTAAAGTAAAATACTTTGTCAATGATCCCCATTAAAACAGCTTCCGAAATTGAAAAGATGCGCCTTGCTGGACAGGCTGCTGCAAAAGTTCTCGATCACCTTGCATCGCTGGTAGAACCTGGTCGGACGACTGGCGAGATTGATCGTGCCGCGGAAGTTATGATCGCGAAGCTTGGCGGGAAGAGTGCTTTTTTAGGATACCATCGATTTCCAGGACAAACATGTATTTCCGTTAATGAAGAAGTGGTGCATGGCATCGGAGGCCCGCGGCGCCTAGCTTATGGCGATATTGTTTCCATTGATGTTGGTGTCGTTCTCAATGGTTGGATTGGTGACACAGCGCGGACGGTTTCTTGTGGGCTCGTTGCGGCTGAGGTAGAGCGGCTCTGCAAGGCAACGCAAGCAATGTTGATGAGTGCTCTAACTTTTGCAACAGCGGGACGACGTCTTGGTGATTTATCAGCACACATTGAAGAGCAGGCGTTGAAGCAAGGATTCAGCGTTGTCAAAGAATTTGTCGGTCACGGTGTGGGACGCAAATTGCATGAAGAACCGCAGATTCCCAATTTTGGCCGACGTGGCTCTGGGCCCAAGCTCAAAGCAGGGATGACCTTGGCGATTGAACCGATGATTAATCTCGGTGTCTCCGAGGTTAAAGTCTTAGCTGACAAATGGACCGTCGTGACTGCTGATGGAAAACCTTCCGCTCATTTTGAACATACGATCCTTGTCACCAATGGAGAGCCTGAGATCTTGACGAAGCTGATATAAATTAAAATTGTTTGTTCACCCCCAATGTTTAGAAAAGAAGCATGAATCTGAAAAAATCCCCCCTGTTTTTATTAGCGCTATTTATTTTTGGAACCAGCTCCTTATTGTTAGGAATTCCAATGGAGGGAGACCATCTTCCTCGCCAAACAAGTAATTCTCTGACTGGAGAGCAGGCTCGGCGTGGTTATGAATCTAGTCGACAAGATGAATCTAGTGAACAAGATGAACGTATTGACGATAGAAGGGGTGGCATGGAATCTTCTTCTTTTGCTCGCGGAGCCTCTCCACACATCGCAGAAACACCAAACAACACGAAGTCAGGAAGCGTGAATGGTGATCGTACAATTGAACTTTCTCCATCTTTGGGGCGTCTAGGTCAGCACGAAGTAACTGCTGCTGATTCTCAAATTGTATATTTGAATAGTGCTGGTGCTTTAAAAATTTCACAGCAATTTGAAAAAGAGCCCCTGCTTCCAAGAAATAAAGTCAATTCAAATGGATATGGTTCCGGTCTTGATTCTAAGGTGGCGGTTGTTGATTCTAAAATAAGGAGGTTGCCTTCCAGTCAAACAGAGGAAACGGAACCTGACTGTTGGAGTGGTTTAAAAGACTGTTTTGCTAGTTTATTTGGATCAGCTGCAAGGGAAGAAGGTAGAGGGAAAACTCTGGCTGGATCAGCTGCAGCGGAAGAATTTATAGAGCTAACTGTAGCAGATAGATCTTTTCTTAACGAAAATAAAGGCATTCACAACACTGGCGTTGATTGCTATCTCAACAGTGCCTTGCAATGTTTGAAGGCTGTTTTCTTGGGATGCTCGGCCACTCAACAAGCGAATGCGATCGGGAAGCTCACAAACAAGCCGCATTTAGTTTCTTTTTTAAGAGGGATTTTAGATACAAGAATAGATGGGGATGCTAGAGCGCTGCGTAAGGACATTGCTGATCTTGTGGCGAATGATAGAGATTTATCTGAATTAGATCGTGCTAACATTAATGCAGAAGGTTCCTCTCGAGATCAGGCTGATCCGCATGATTTTTTGCGTGTGCTTTTACCTCATTTAGATAACAGCACAATGAGGCAAGAAATAAGAGCGCGATCATGCGTAATGTTCGGACTAAACAAAGCAGAGGCAGAACGCCTGGCTCACTTAATTCAAGAGAATAGGATTATTTCTATTCCAGGTAGACCGTCGGCCACTCGGCCTATGGTCATAGAATTACAAAATGAGAGACAGGCGGAAACTGCTACTGGAGGAACGATAGTAGATCTACATCTCTCAGAAACTTTGGTTAATAAAAAAAATTTATTTCCCACACTTGAATGTGATCTTGACAATGGTATGCCCGTCGATGACATGCAATCTTTGGTAACCAAGAAAGTTGTTCAAACACAAAAAGCTTTTTTTGACGATACCATTGAGCAGGTTCTTTGGGGAACGGTCTGTTTGCGGGAGCAACACGAAGGGCAAGAGATGCCTAAGGCTGACGATTTATATAATGATATTTTAGTAGAGGAAAAAATTGGCAACCCTCCTCCTTCATCATTAGTTATAACAATCAAACGTCTTCATGCCAATTATGCTACAGGACCTCCAACAAAGGAAAAGGTCATGATGCCTCTAGATCATATTTGGGAGCCGGTTGTCCTGCCGGGAGATCAAGAGGGAAGAGGTGTTGAGTATACTTATGTGCCTACTTCTATCGCTTGTCATTTTGGTAGCGCAAGTGGAGGGCATTACGTTTGCTATCGTAAGAATGGTGATGATTGGTTTTTATTTGATGACAGCGCGGTAAAAAAAATTAATTTAGATGATCGGCCTTATAAAAATTATTCCCATAAAGATCTCATCATGCAGAATGCCTGTGCTGTCAGTTATCAGCTTGTTGGGACTACGACAGAAACGGAAGTTGAGAGAGCTGCAATGGAAGTTCGACATGGAGCTGGCGCTGGGACTGTGCCGGCGGCGCGCTCTGCGGCTGCCTTTGGGGCTGAAAATGAAGATGGATTTTAAAGATCGTTTTTTAGCTGGTGAATTTGCCAACTTATTCTTTTTGTTGTTTTTTAGATTTATTGAAAATTTTACTAGCCTAGAATGTCTTCTTCTGTCATATTCGACAGCCCTCTTTGAAATGGAGTGAATTGATTTTGCTTCCTCTTAAGAGTTTCTTTCCCGCATTATTACTAACGTCCCTTCTTTTTTTTCATGAAAGTCCGAGCTTCTGTTAAACGCCTTTGCGAAACGTGCAAGGTTGTGCGTCGCAAAAATGTTGTGCGCATCGTCTGCAAAAATCCTCGTCACAAACAACGTCAAGGATAAACTTTTCTATTTTTATTAACCTTGTCCCTGCGAAGGTGGGGATCCACGATAACTAACTTATTATGCCACGACTTCTCGGTATTGAAATTCCAGGTGACAAGCGCATCGAAGCCTCTCTTGTCTACATTTATGGCATTGGCCCTAAAACAGCAAAGCGTGTTCTAGAGCGTGCCAACATTAATCCTGATCTTCGCGCTAAGACACTCACGTCAGAACAAATTGGTTCGATCATTCATGCGATTACCGATGAAAAGGTGATGATCGAAGGAGATCTTCGTCGTGAATTACAAGGAAACCTCAAACGTCTTCAAGCAATCAACTGCTACCGTGGCATTCGTCATCGTCGAGGATTACCCGTGCGTGGTCAACGCACACAAACAAACGCTCGCACGCGTAAAGGCCCACGTAAGACTGTTGGTGTCACTCGTGCTAAGGACTAAGGTAGAGCTTCAAATTATTATTTTTCATGTCAGAAGAAACACAAACACCTGATCAAGTCGTAGCAACTCCTGAGGTTGCTGATGCTCCTCAAACACCATCTGTGGCCCCTGAAGCTTCTGTTGAAGCGGTCCCTGAAGCTTCTGTTGAAGTAGCTCCTACTGAAGTTGCCTCTGAAGCAGCTCCTGCGGTTGCTGCTGAAAAAGTTGAAAAAGCTCCAAAAGCTAAAAAATCTTCCAAAGCTAAAAAAGCAGAAGCAGAAGCAGCTACCCCTGCGGCTCCTGTTAGTTTTAATTTGGACGATCCGATTGAGCCTCCTAAAATTGTTAAAGCCAAAGGAAGCAAAAATATTTCTCATGGGATTGCTCACGTGCAAGCTACTTTTAACAACACGATTGTTTCCATCACTGATCTTCGCGGGGCTGTCTTAGGATGGTCGAGTGCTGGCAAGATGAGTTTTAAAGGCTCTCGCAAAAGCACTGCCTATGCTGCTCAGATGGTGGCTCAAGATGCCTGTCGTCAAGCGATGGGACATGGTCTCAAGGAAGTGGAAGTTCGTGTTAAAGGACCTGGTTCAGGTCGCGAGTCGGCTGTGCGTGCAATGCAGGCCATCGGACTCGAAATCAACATCATTCGTGATGTGACACCAGTTCCTCACAATGGATGCCGTCCTCCAAAACAACGACGCGTCTAATTTTTCATTATTACACTGATTATCACTCAAAACTTTTATGGCTCGTTATACAGGACCCAAAACTAAAGTCAGCCGTCGCCTCGGAGTTCTTCTTGGCGGCTCACCTCGCGCTTTTGAAAACAAAACGTATCCTCCCGGCATGCATGGCCCAAAAGGGTCTCGTAGGAAGCTTTCTGAATATGCGACAGCAATGGCTGAGAAAAAGAAATTGCGTTTTCAATATGGCGTCCTCGAGCGTCAATTTCAACGCTACTTTGAAACAGCTTCCCGCCAACGTGGTGTGACTGGTTTGCTTTTGCTTCAATTGTTGGAGACGCGTCTCGACAATATCGTTTATCGCATGGGATTTGCTAAAACTCGCCAAGGCGCTCGCCAGCTTGTTTCTCATGGACATGTCTGTCTGAATGGACGTAAGACTGATATCTCTTCTGCGAATCTCAAAATTGGAGATACCGTAACGATCAAAGAAAAACAAGAGTCGCGTCGCCTCGTGCAGCGCGGTCTCGAGCAAACTCAGATCGTTGAGCCACCAGCATGGTTGACTGTCGATAAGGAAGCGCTCGTTGGTAAAGTGATGAACATTCCGACACGCGAGGAGATTAATCCTATCGTGAACGAGCAGCTAGTCGTTGAGCTCTACTCAAGGTAGAAGACTGCGTTGTAAATTCTACTGAGGTTGCGCACTGTGGCGTCGCTGCGGTGCTCGCTGCGTCTTGTACGTAGGCGTTAAGCTCATTGGCTAGCTGATTGATGTTGACCAAGTAACGTAATTATTGTTTTCATTAAAAAAACAATGTCATTCCCGCAAACGCGGGAACCCAGATGGCTGTGGATCTTTATTTTGTTTTCGTAAAAGTGATATGATGTCACAAAAGATGGTGAACACTTTTAAGAAAGTAAAAGAAATTTTATTTTCTTAAAAAATTAAATTGCAATCGAAAGTCTACTAGGTTCCCGCGTTCGCGGGAATGACATCGGAGGTGTAGTGATTATTTACTCAAAAAATGCACACACCTTTTTGACCAGTGAACAAATGCAAAAATTTCAATGAAGTATTCGCATTTTTCCAAGATCATGATTTTCGGTCGTTCGGGGAGTGGAAAATCGACTTTTGCCTTGGCGTTATCGCAAGCAGCAGGGTTACCGCTGCATCATTTGGATAAACATTTTTTTGAAGCAAATTGGATCGAGCGAAATTATCAAGAGTTTTTGAATATCCAGCAAGGTATCGTCGAGAGTGACTCTTGGATCATAGATGGAAATAGCCTGCAATCTCTTGAACTGCGCTATTCAAAAGCGGATCTTATTTTTTATTTTAACCATCCGCGATGGATTTGTTATCTGCGTGTTTTTCAAAGGCTCTTTAAAAAGAACAGTGCTATTGATGACCGCGCTAGCGGTTGCAAAGAAACGGTGAGTCTTGGGTTGCTGCGCTATATGTGGAGTTACGAAGAGTGTGTTGCAAAGCCGATTGATTTGTTAAAAGAAAAATATCCCTCCGCTCGATTTGTTGAAATTACTTCCGATAAAGAAGCAGAAGCGATTAAAAATAAACTAGCAAAAAGGTAAAAATAATTTTTGTGGACGTATAGTGCCCAGCGACAGTTATAATTACCCGCTTTTAGTTGGGTAACCTCAGTGCTTTTGACCAGGTTGTGAAAGCAGAGACGGACAGGTCTTTGCTTTCCTGTTTTGGTGAGAGGCATGATTACACGTCATCAAATCAAACGGCTCGTTACC
>JAPLTJ010000166.1 GCA_026398175.1 Verrucomicrobiia bacterium
GCCATCTAATTCTTCCTTGCCTGCTCGCTTTCCTGTTCCTACCCTCAAGTCTAACCTAACAAAAAGTAACACACCTTTGAGTAACCCATAATGCTAGCTTTTCAGAGCAGAGTGTTGCACTTCACTTTTGAAACGGCGAATCAACGTTTCGAAAGTTGTACCTTAATAGAATGTATTTTTCAGGAAAAGAGATCGCTTTAAATTTTGTCTCAGGACCCTTCACTCTTCACCCTTTGCTCTTTACTGATCCGTTCATCTGAACGGATGCAAGACTCCCTCCTCTTGATGCTTGATCAACTTTTTGAAGAGGTCAGGGTTGTCTCGTTTTTGGAGTGTGCGCTCGTGGAGGCCAGAGGAACCGCAGCAAAAAAGTTTTCCGTAGCCTTTGTAACTTCTGGGATGACCGATTAATCGTTCAGCACCTGCTTCCCATGATGGCGAGTGATGGCGTGAAAACGCAAGGTAGCTGTAGGGAAGGCTTCGCAAGTCGATACCAAGCTGATGAGAAGCTTCGTGCCAGAAAGCAGATTGAAAAACCTCAGGTGGTGGTGGAGCAAAAAAGTGACACCAATGCCGCTCCTGTCGAGCTTGCAACATCGGGCAGGGATGTTCATGAGTACAAGGTGCGATGAGGTGGTGACCAGCTTCGATAAAAATGGATCTTATCTGACTCAGTTTTCTACTGATATCGTGGGATCCAGGTTCGACCCAAATAATTTCATCAACCAAACTTGCTTGATGCGCTAATTCTTCTGCTTCTGCATCTGATAGCTCGCCCAAGACATGGCTCAGGAGGAGTAAACTTTTTGGTGCAAAAGAAGATTCAGGCGTTTGGGCTTGAGTGACGATATTGCTCTTGTTCAATTGTTGTTGAGTAAAATCAAGCGCTAGGGGAGATTGATCCACAAGTGTCACTTGCTGGATGCCGCTCCATTCTGTGACTTGGCGCGATGCCACTCCAGTTCCGCAACCCCAATCAATGATTTTATCAGATTGTGGTTTCCATCCAGTACGGGTTAAACTATGAAGCACCGCATTCCACTTCCAACCAATGCGTGCCGCAAAGACGAGATCATAAAGTTCTAAATCTCGCTGAGTGGCCCAATAGTTTTCTGAAGCATCATGAAGAAACCGATCGCGCAATACCCTCAATTTTTCCCAATCATCATTTGTTAATTTCATTGAATTTTTTTATGAGCGAGCCAACACCTTTTTTATTGCAAGATGCTGATTTAAGTTCTCTTTTTCGTCCAGCCTGGACAAAGGCAGGAGAGCAGCAACATTCTTTTCGATCGACTCCCGAGAGAGAAGAAAAAAAAGAAAGACGTAGTGGTGGTGTAAATGGATACGAGAGGAGACATCCTGCTGGAAAAATGAAATCGAGAAAGCCTTTTTTTCAAGAGCCCGCTTTTTCTAAACCAAGAGAGCTTCCTCCTGTTCTCTCAGGATGGAAAATTCAACTGATTTCAGAGGCTCGCGGCATCGATGAAATGGCGAAGCAGATTCGAAAGGAGATGAAGGCTTATTCTTTATTTCAATTGGCGCGACTTCTTTTGGAGAAGCCGCAACGTTATCATGTAAAATTAAGTCAACGATCTGATGAAAAAGTGACGCCACTTTTTCAATGTGTGCTCGATGAAACATTGTGGCTGAGTGAAAAGGAAGTGCTGGCACATGCTTTTACTCAGCATCGCGATCGCTATTATCGCTCAGAGCGGATTACTACGGAAGCGCCAAAGGGCTCCTACAGCTCTATCGGGGTGTGCGGCATGAGTCAAACTTTACTAGGGCCGCCCAATCACCATGAGTATCAAAATAAAATTCGACAACTTCATGCAGAGCGTTTTTCTCATATTCCGTTCGAAGTTTTTAAAAGTCGGATTCAGATGAGTCGTGATGAGGCATTGCTCGAACGGTGGAAGGAGGAGCAGAGTTCTCAGGAAATTTTTTATTTACTCACTCCAGCCGAAGAAGAGGGTGAGGGAAAAATAGGATCTATTGCCGAAGCAGAAGAGCATTTCAAAAAACATCATGGGGCTTCCGTGATGAAAAAAGTAGAGGGAGAAGTCATTCTTTCCAATCCTATGGCATGGCAACAATCTTCTCCTGTGGTGCGACGTATGGTTGAAGATGAGGTGGAGTCTTTAAAACGTTTTCCTCTTTCTTTCTCGCAAGAAGTAGGACACGCATTAGCTGCCTGTGGGCTTCAACTTTTCAAGGCTCACGAAAATATCGTTTATGTCTCTATAGCTCGTCCACGTTCTTTTCATCAGCAAGAGATGGCGCTTTCAGATTCTGTGAAGAGTTTGTTGGCAATTTTAAAAACGCATACTGCAGCTCCTCGAGCCGAACAATGGAAAGCGCTGTTGGCATCATGCTCTCCCGAGCAAGAAGCAGGAAACCATGAAGCCGCGCTGATGAAGGATCTCTCGTGGCTGTTGCATGAAGGGTATGTTGTCAATTATGCGACACGAGGTTTTGAACTCGGTTAAATTCTACTGCTGAGGCGAAGAGCTGCGTCACGCCGGTGCTCGCGCCATCGAGTATTTGACTATACACTCAGTCGCTGTGCGCCGTCGTTCCTTGCTCTTCATCCACAGCAGCGAATTTAAACGAGTTCAAGTTAACCCAGTATTTCAGGGTGGTTCTGCTGTGGCTTGCGAGAGCAAAGCGAGGCATCATGCTGTCGCGTTTTAGTTTCCCATCGGAACACCATCGTGGGTAATGGTGCTGGGACGATGATAATAGTCTGTTTGTTTTTTGACCGTTGAGATCCATCCGTCCATAGATTGAAACTGACTGCGCTGAATGGTTAGCAAGGTTGTTTCGCGGTCATTTAAAAAAGTATATACCAAGCCGATTTGCGGATTAGAAGCGATAGTATCAGCCAGCAAGAGTGTTGTAGAATTGGGATAGGCCGAGTTGATGCTGCCTACTTCTGCAGAATAGGTAGGCCAAGAAGAACGAAAACCAGTTTTCCATTGAAGATGATATTTATCGTTGAGGTAGCTGGCGAGTTCAATGGCTGTTGGATTTTGGCGCCAGAGATTAAAAAGATATTGAGCGTCATAAGATGGAACAGTCGTTATCTGCTGCTGCATCTCTCCTTCAAGAGAGACGGCAAACTGAACATCGCCGATATCTCGGTAGCAGACCACAGGACTATCTGTTCCGAGATACTTTTGTTGAACAGCATCCAAAGAAGATTCTGTTTGAGGGGCAGTAATGTCCGATAAAAAAGTGGCGTACTCAGGAGCAAGAACAGGTTTTAAAAACGATCCGATAGGATAGCTCTCAGCAGGAGTTGGTGGAGCTACCGGATTATCGGGAGTAGGGGGATTGTCGGTACTTGGAGGAGTTAAGATCGGAGGATTGTCGGGAATTCCTATGGTTTGAGCTGAGAGCGAGCTGATGGCTACGAAGAGAACAACAAGGGAGCAGAGGAGTTTTTTCATGGAGAGAACATATATCAGCCATTGGAAAGTGATGGCAACTGCGAACTGCAAGAAATTAGCTAGTGCATTGGAAATTCGCTGCAGCAGTAGAATTTGCAACGTACTAGGCGCGTGGATGCGCTGTTTGATAAGCCGCCTTCAAGCGCTCGGTTGTTACGTGAGTGTAAATTTGAGTGGTGGTTAAGCTGGCATGGCCCAAGAGTGATTGGACGCTCCGAAGATCGGCGCCACGATCAAGGAGATGTGTTGCAAAAGAATGGCGGAGAGCGTGAGGACTTAATGTTGTTGGAAGACCTGCTACACGAAGATATTTTTTGAGCATCTGCCAAACAGCTGTTGCACTGAGGCGCTTGCGGCTTTTATTGATAAAGAGAGCTCCTGCCTCCACCTTCGCCAGATGGCGATACTGGGAGATGGCCTCCAGTGCTATGTTTCCAACCGGAACGATGCGTTCTTTAGAACCTTTTCCCATGACGCGGACTGTTTCTCCAAGAGTATCAAGGTCGGTGATATTCAAACCAACTAATTCGGAGAGGCGCAATCCTGAAGAATAAAAGAGCTCCAGAATCGCGATGTCGCGCGCGCTCATCCAAGAGGGAGATTGTTGTGTTTTTTCTTTTTGGGTCGGCGTTTCTAAAAGCGTCGTAATTTGAGGAATCGTGAGAAAATGAGGCAGCGATTTTTCGAGCTTGGGGAGCGAGATTTGTTTGAGGAGATTGCTAGGAAGGTAGGAACGTTCTGTGAGGTAATTAAAAAAACTGCGAAGCGCCGCGAAACGCAGACGGATTGTAGCTCGCGAAGCATTGGCTTTCATTAGCTCCAAAAGATAAGCCCGGAAATCGTCAGCGGTTTTTTCTTTCCAGGATGATGTTGGTTGAAAAGCTCGAAAATGCTCGAGTGACTGGCGGTAGGCGCGTAAAGTTTGAGGCGAATAGAGGCGGCCTGTTTCTAGATAGTCGAGGAATTCTTCGGTCCATGCGTCGGTCGGAAGAAGTGGAGATTCGGTGGCAGAAGAATTTTTCATCGCTTGTTTTTTTTGATTTTTACTATTGTCCAAAATAAATTTCAGATTTCTGCCTATGTGTCACTCGCGTGCCGCTTCTAAAAAAGCAAAGATACCGTATTTCAATGTTATTCAACAATATTACTAAACGTCATTCCAGCGGACGCTGGAATCCAGGAGACCTTCAATACAGAATTGATGGCCCTACAAAATAAAGTATCATTTCTTTTTTTATGACAGCATACCACTTTTACGAAATAAAAATAAAGATCCACAGCCGCTGGATTCCAGCGTCCGCTGGAATGACGTCTGGGTGTAGCGTTTTTTTATTTTAGACAGCAATAAAATGTTATGAACAACGAACTACATCCCCATCGTATGACCATCGGTTTTTTAAGGCGGGGATATTCTTCTACAGGAGGAGCCGAGGCTTATTTAAAGCGCCTCGCGGAGGGATTGCGTCAACAGGGTTATCGTGTGATTTTGCTGGGGACAGGAGCGTGGCCATCGGAAGAGTGGCCTGGTGGAGAGACGATGGTCTTACCTCATAACAATCTTCGTGATCTTGCTGCTGCGGCTCTTCGAGTGAAAAAACAACAGCAAATCGATCTTCTTTTTTCCTTCGAACGTGTGCCGGGTTGCGATATTTTTCGAGCAGGTGATGGCGTGCATGCCGCATGGCTCGATCGGCAAGCACGAGTGCAACCGTGGTGGCGGCGGCTGATGACCAAGATGAATCCAAAACAGCGTGAGGTTCTTCGGCTCGAACGAAAACTTTTTTCTCCTGAGAGTAAAACTAAAATTATTGCGAACTCTCACATGGTGGCGCAAGAAATCAGGAATTACTTTTCAGTCTCTCCTGCTCGCATCACGGTCATACCAAATGGAGTTCCTACTCCTCCTTTCATCACGGCTGAACAGCGTGCTGCTTTTCAAAAAGAATTTGGCATGGGAGAAAAAGAATGCGCGGTGCTTTTTGTAGGATCGGGATGGAAGAGGAAGGGGTTAAAAACGGCTCTGCTGGCTGTTGAAAAGCTCATTGCTCTTGACTCTCAAAAACCGATGAGACTTTGGGTTGCTGGAAAAGGAAAGAGTCATCACTATCGATCTTCGGTAGTCAAATTTTTAGGGCCCGTCAAAGAACTCTCTCGCCTCTACGCGGCAGCAGACATTTTTATTTTGCCAACGCTTTACGATCCTTTCTCCAATGCCTCATTGGAGGCCCTTGTGGCAGGTCTGCCAGTGATCACCTCTGCTGCTAATGGCTGTTCTGAAATTTTAAAACCTGATGTCCATGGGAGCATCATTACTGATCCTTGTGATATTGAGGCTTTTGCAGCTGCGCTGAGTCAGTGGCAGAAGCATTTGCAGGATTCTCACGAAGCAGAGTGTCTTCGGCGCGGTTGTGCTGCGCGAGGTGCTGAGTTCAGCATTGAAAAAAATGTCGAAGCAACGCTGCGAGTTATTGGCTCAATGTCGTGAAGACAGGACAATGGTCGCTAGCCTCATTCCAAAAGGCAGGACGTTCAATTGCTGAGTGACCTGTATCGATTCTTTTTTTGAGGACATCATTCACCATGATGTAATCGATACGAGAATATTCATCGGCGCCTTTCCAGTATTCAGTCCAAGTTTCTCCTCGGTCATCATGAAGCTCTAAGGCTGTAAGAATGCCAGGAGCGCCAGGGTTGACCAAGATTGTTTTTATAGGGAGAGAATTTTTTGTATCATTAAAATCTCCCATGACAAGCAGAGGCGTTGTGGGATCGCTCGTTAAGATTGTTTCAATTTTTGCTTTCAATGCTGCTGCTTCTGCAGCGCGAAAAGTAAACTGAGAATATTCCCGAACAGGAATTTTCGATTTAAGATGCACACAAAGCACTCGGAGTTTTAAATTAGAAGGAAGTGCTATCGTGACATCAAGAAAACCGCGAGAGCTATAAAATTTTTTTCCTTGAACTTGAATGGGGATGAATCCTTCAGAGTGACGTTCCACAATAGGAAAGCGACTTAACAGAGCGACGTGACGCTGCTGATCAGGACCTTGAAGATATTCGGTATCGCTGAAGGTCATGCCGGCTTCTTGGAGCCGTCGCTCTAAATCATTAAATTGACGCTGATCGCCCATTTCCATCAAGCCAAGGATGTCAGGATGAACCAAGGTTAACATTTTGGTGACAGCCTCTTTTTCTGCGACTGGCTTTCCTGCATTGCTCCGATAATGTCCATCGACCCAGCGGGGCATCATCAGATAATTTTCAACGTTGTAGGAAGCCACGACAACTGCATTGGCTGAGGCAAGCGGAGGCTGAGGAACTTGAGCAACCGAGGGCGAGAAGACGAGACAGAAAGCGGCCCAACAGCCTAAACACCAATGGAGGAATTGCTGCCAGAGCGTGACCATATTCACGGTCAACTTAACTTTGCTGTGAAGATTTTGGCTCTTCCGTAGAAGCTGATGTTACCGTCGAAGAGCCAGTAGCAGGGGTGCTAGGAACTGGAGTTGAAGAAACTGGTTTAGCATTGGCGGCCTCTTCAAATTCTTGCTTTGCTTTTTTAAATTCATGAACGCTCTGTCCCAAGCTACGCGCAATTTCAGGAAGGCGTTTTGCACCAAAAAGAACGAGAACAATGATGAGTAGAACGATGAGATCAGGACCACTCGGAATGCCAAAGGCTAAAAAAAGAGGAGAAGAAGCGATGAAGGATGAAATCATTTGGTGATAGATAACAGTTGTTGGTCGAAGATGCAAGATTCCTTAGAAAATTTTGCTAAGTGCTATTAGGAAATTGACTTCCCTAGCGCCAGATGTTAGAAGCGCACGATGACGACTTTATTAAACGAAAAAACGAAACCTCTTCCTAAAAAAGAAGGCAAGGTCATTAAGCTTTCTTATCAAGAAGTATTAGCAAAATTAGAGAAGGAGACCTCTCTTGTGGGAGAAGAGCCGCCGGCCTGGCATGAGGCTGTTGTAGAAGCACGTTATCAGGCTTGGAAAGAAGGAAAAATAACAAGTCGCAACGCCGAAGAAGTTTTTAAAGATCTTTTAGCTAAGGCTTCCAAGAAACGAAGTCTATGATCGTTAAGGTGATGGCTACAGCCGAAGAGGACTTGTGGTCTGGTTTTAGTTTTTATGATCAACAGGAACCTGGCCTTGGAGATTGTTTTTTGAGAGCACTTCGTTCTGATATCACCGGATTGAGACTGACAGTAGGCATTCATTCAAAGAAGGGAAAGCTGTGGCGTGTTAAATCCAAGAAATTTCCTCGCTTGATTTACTACGTCTTAAAAGAAAATATAGCCTATGTACTGATGGTGATTGACGCCCGCCAAGATCCTTCAAAAATTCCTCAGCGTGAAAAAAAGAAGAAAAATTTTCGTAAACATTCGGCTAACACGTGCCTGACTTATGAAGAATCTGCAAGTGCGACGAATTTCACAAGAATTTTAAAATAAATCGGGACACTTAGAGAAAATTGATTTACAACATTAGGCATGAACAGATGCCTGCCGCGA
>JAPLTJ010000130.1 GCA_026398175.1 Verrucomicrobiia bacterium
GAGATCGTTTGTCTCTGGTTACATGATGATAGCCTCTGGCCATGATAATCTCCTTGGTTTTGACACCTTAAAGATTACCATCATCATGTAGCCTTTCTATTTTTTTTCACGTGTTGCACTTCGCGGTTGAAAGGGCCAGTCTCCAAAAATATGAATTTTTAAAATCTAATTTGTTTACGATCTTAAAATACTCGTTACTCGTTACTCGTTACGTTCCAAGCCGGCAATTCAATATCTCCAGGTGAAGTTTATTGTTCGCGCTGCAATGTTTCTGCTGAGCGTTGGGCATGCTGTTGGAGCCATTTTGCAGTTCCAGTTGTTAACCCAAATGCCCAAGCAGCCCCTGAATAAACTCCAGCCACATGAATCGCAACAGGAAATGGATTTCCAGTGGCTAATGATATCAGCAAAGCTGCAACCCCTACTGCAACCGATCCCATAGCAGCATGATGCCCGGCATGATCGACCACTTGAATGACATGACCTGAAAAATGATTGCCTTCAGCAATATCATGTAAAGGTTGCTCAGGAGTAGCAATCGCTATTTCATCACCTGGTGTCCTTCGATATTCTTGAACAACACCACTCAAAGCTCCCAAATAAGTTCCAAGACTCGAACCAACACTCATTCCAAAAAAGCCACCAACAACACCTCCAGCGAATCCTAACGCCACAGCACCACGATTGCTGTTGCGATAGCTAGTGCTCAATATACGCGTCAAGGAGCTAGAATCGACCCGCTCGATCGCTTGCTCTGAAAAAATATTTTTTCCTGACCCTTCAGCAGATCCAGTAGAACTTGTTTCTAAAAAACCATCTGTGATTTTCGAGTTAGTCTCGCTCCCTAACTCTGACAACGTTGGGGGAGATAGTTTTCTCGATGTTACTGGCGAAACAGATTTTCTTTTTTCATCGTGATCAGATAGAACAGTACCATTAGAAGTATTGGGAGAACTTCCACTAAAACTAATACCCGTATTGTTCATATCCTCAAGTCTGCCTTGAGTGATCTTACTTTGAAAAGATTTTAATGATGGCTCTCTTTATTCCTACCAGTATTTCCTTTGCAGAAGCGGCTCCACAGATCACTCATCTTGGCATTGGTGCTCATCAAGATGACCTCGAGATCATGGCACTTCATGGAATTCTAGAATGCTATCAAAATCCGACGCAGCACTTTGGTGGGATCGTTTGTACTAATGGAAGTGGAAGTCCTCGCACTGGGACCTATGCTGATTGCCACGATTCAACAATGAAAAGCATTCGTCAGGAGGAACAGCGACAAGCAGCTCGTTTGGGAAAATATCTTTTTGTGGCTCAGCTCGATCATTCTTCTGCAGAAGTTCAAAATCTCACCAACAACTCTCTCGTTGATGAACTATATGAACTCCTTCTACAACTGCATCCAGAAGTTATTTACACGCATCATCCCCTCGACAAGCATCCAACTCATCGCGCTGTTGGGCGTGCTGTCATCGAGGCATTGCGCCGTTTGCCTGCCAAGCAACATCCCAAGCGATGTCTAGGCGGCGAAGTCTGGCGTGGTCTTGATTGGCTTGTGGATGAAGATAAAATTACACTCGATGTCAGCGCTCATCCTGAGCTCTCCGAAAAATTACTCACTGTTTTCGCTTCTCAAATCAGCGGTGGCAAACGCTATGACTTCGCTGCCAGAGGTCGCTGGCAAGCCAACGCGACTTTTGCCAACGCTCATCACGTTGATCAAGCCACGTTGGTCTCCTACGCGATCGATCTGATGCCACTGCTTGAAAATTCTCAGCTTACTTTAGAAAAGTTTGCGCTTAGCTTTGTTGATCGATTTCGCAAGGAAATTGAAGGTGAACAAGGAGGCAAAGCATGGTAGGCATCGATACAAATATTTTCTTGCACTTCATTGTACAAGATCATTCAGAACAAGCCCTCAAAGCAACTCAACCACTTTTTTCTATGGCGTGCCATCAATTAAGTGGCCCTTTCAACCGCGAAGTGCAACACGTGAAAAAAAATAGAAAGGCTACATGATGATGGTAATCTTTAAGGTGTCAAAACCAAGGAGATTATCATGGCCAGAGGCTATCATCATGTAACCAGAGACAAACGATC
>JAPLTJ010000053.1 GCA_026398175.1 Verrucomicrobiia bacterium
ATGCTTTTCAAGAATGATGGGTTTACGTCCAGAACGATAATGCTGTGCTCCTATCTCTTGGCAATCCCTTCTTTGCTGGAGCAATTTTTTTACCATTCCAAGAGAGACACGGAAGCGTTTGGCAGCTTGATCCCGTGTTCCGTCTTCACTGTCGTAACATTCTAAAATTCGTTCACGCAGGTCTAAGGAAATTGTTTTTCTCATCCATCTTTAATATCATTTTACTTTAAAAATGGCTATAGTTTTATTTAAAATGCTCTAATCAGATGTCGCTAGTTCATTTGTTGACACAGGGGGCTTCTTTTTGTAGAAACGTAGACTCCTTTATGAATACCGAAAAGAAACAGTTAACAGATATGGGAAAACATCTGACCAATGATCTTAATGGCAGCTATCGTGCTATGCTTCGAGATCGAGTGCTGGAGCTACGTCGGAACACAGAAGAGAAGATTAAAAAGGAAGTAGATCGTGAGCAGTTGACGCGTTTAGAAGCAATGATGCGATCTTTAACTATTGCCGCTCGGATTTTAGAAAAAATTCTTGTTGAGCAACCAAGTGAAATGGGTTTCAGTATTCGTTCTTTTTAGCCTGAAGGATTTTAATCCTAAAATGGAATTGACAGTAGAATGGTTTATTGATAATAAATTATCAATAAATTATGAGAACGAATTTTCTTCTATCAATAGTCATGTTGTGGTCACTAGCTTTTGCTAGTTATGCCGCCTTAGCTACGGAGAATAAGGACTCCTCTTCTCACCCCATTCGTATTGTCGCTGCGGAAAATTTTTATGGGAACATCGCTCAGCAGGTAGGTGGAAAGGGAGTAGTGGTGGTGAGTCTCATGAACAATCCTAATAAGGATCCTCATGAATTCCAACCGACGGCGGCTGTTGCTAAGGATGTTGCTGATGCCGATATCGTGATTAAAAATGGGCTTGGTTATGATTCGTGGATCGACAAATTGATTGCAACAAATGGAAAGCCAAATCGTCTGGTGATCACGGTTGCAGATTTTGTTAAAACGAAATCGAAAGAAAATCCCCATCTCTGGTATAATCCAGAGACGATGCTGCTCTTGGCTGACAAATTAGCGCAAGTTTTGAAAATGCCTTCAGCAGCACTCACTTTTCATGAAAAGATGAAACCCCTTTTTGAAAAAATGACTTTTCTAAAAAAACAATATCCAAAACTTTCAGTGACAGCTACCGAGCCCCTTTTTACGCCAATGGCAAAGGCCTTGGGCTGGAAGATGCTTCACGAAGATTATCAGTTGGCTATTATGAATGAGACGGAACCAAGTTTTCAACAGATTGTCGATTATCAAGAGAGTTTAAAGAATGGAAAAGTGAGCCTTCTTTTTTATAATAGTCAGGTGGCTAATCCTTCTACACTGCAATTACAACGGTTGGCGAAAAAATATAATATTCCTATTGTCGGAGTTACGGAGCTGCAGCCTTCAGCTGCGCCCACTTATCAATCATGGATGCTTTCTCAGCTGAATGAGATTGAGCATGCTTTAGCAAAATAAAATGATAACCAACGATCCTATCATTCTTCTTTCTGAAGTTTCCTTGAAGGTCGGACGGGATTCTATTCTCAACCAAGTGAATGCTGACATTCGCGCTGGAGAATTTATTGGTATTTTTGGTCCGAATGGATCAGGGAAAACAACATTGGTGCGCGCTTTACTCGGATTAATTCCTATTGCTGCTGGAACGATGGCTCTATTTGGAGAGCCAGTTAAAAGAGGGTCTCGCCTCATTGGTTATATGCCACAAGCAATCACGACTTGTGAAACGGCTAGATTAAGTGTTCGCGCAATGATCATGGCGGTGCAGGCAGGAGAGCGCTGGGGAATGCCCTGGAACAAGGCTGCAGCTGTTCAAGAGGTCGATGAAGTGCTAGAGCTTGTTGAACTTCGTCATCTCGCGGAAATTCCATTCTATCAGCTTTCTGGAGGAGAAAAGCAACGAGTGCAGCTTGCGCAAGCATTGTTAGGGAAACCAAGGTTGTTGGTACTAGATGAGCCGCTGGCCAGTCTCGATCCTTATCACCAACAGCAGCTCGTTAGCATTATTGAAAATGTAAAAAAAATAACGGGAGCGACGATCCTTTTTATTGCTCATGATATTAATCCACTTCTTCACGTCATTGATCGTATTTGGTATTTGGCTGGAGGGAAGGCGGCGCTTGGCACATTGGAAGAAGTGCTTTCGAACAATGTCTTGAGCCACCTTTACAATGCGTCTATGCATGTGATCCGAGCGGAGGGTCGCATTTTTATTGTTAATGCAGAAAGTAATGTTCTTGAAAATACCTGTTGCGGCCACTCACATGCTTGATTATCTCCATTACGAATTTGTACGTCATGCCCTCTTCGCTGGTTCTTTAGCGGCTATCCTTGGAGCTATTGTGGGGTATTTTGTTGTTTTGAGGAATGTTGGTTTTGCTGTTCATGCACTCGCCCATATTGGTTTTACGGGAGCAACAGGGGCCGCGATGTTGGGGTTGACTTCTTTAGAGGGGATGTTGGCTATTGCTGTCGTCGCAGGAATAACAATCGGTGCTATAGGAGAACGATTGCAACGGAGTGATGTTGCTATTGGAATGGTTCTCTCTGTTGCTTTAGGAATTGGAATGCTTTTTCTCTCGCTCTATCAAGGATTTTCCGGGCAAGCCACCAGCATTCTTTTTGGAAATATTTTTGGCATTACCTATGAGCAAATTATTCAAATGCTTTTTCTATTTCTCGTTACGGTAACGCTTTTGTTAATAGGGTCGCGCCGACTTCTCTTTGCCAGCCTGCATCCTGATTTGGCAGAGGCAAGAGGAATTTCCCTCACTTATTTGTCGATGAGTTTTATGCTCTTGATTGCTGTTGCCGTCAGTCTTGCGAGTCAAGTCGTTGGAATTCTTCTTGTTTTTGCTTTGGTGATTGGGCCAGCTAGCATTGCAACACGATGGACACGTTATTTCTGGAGCGGATTTTTTGGATCGATTGCTATTTCGTTAGTCACGGTTTGGAGCGGAATTTTTTTAGCGTGTGTCACTAATTGGCCTCCGAGTTTTTGGATCACAGGGATTCTTTTTTTAAGTTACATTGCTACAGAAATAATTAAACGATGAGGAAAAGTTTTTTTATATTACTATTTCTATTTGCTATCTTGCCATTAAGAGGCGATCCCGTTCTTATTTCTGAGCCGGAGTTAGGAGTGCGGCAGTTCAAGCCGTGGACAGAAGCGGATACGATGACAAAAGATTGGTTTGGATATGAAAAAAAACTCAAAAAGGAAGGGATCAATATCGGCCTTTCTACAGTAAATGAAGTTTGGGGCAATACGATGGGAGGAATTAAATCAGGCTGCGTGACAACTTCCTTGCTGCAGGGGGCAACGTCTGTGGATCTCGAAAAGCTGATAGGATGGAAGGGAGCATCTTTTTATTCACGATGGCTCTATCTCTATGGCCAAGATCCCTCCGCTAATCTTGTAGGTGATGTCTTTACTGTTTCCAATATTGCGGGCTATAGCACGTTGCGAAATATTGATCTCTGGATAGAACAAAAACTCTTCGATGATAAAATAGCGCTTCGCGTCGGACAAATGGAAGCTGACTCTGATTTTGCAATTTCAGATTATGGATCGCTCTTCATCAACTCTACCTTTGGGTGGCCTGCCTTCCTCTATACAAGCATTCCTAACAGTGGTCCTAACTATCCTGTTGGCGCTCCTGGTGTCTATTTAAAATTAAAACCGATTGAACCAGTGACGTTAAAATTTGCTGCTTACCAAGGAGACATCTACGCGCAAAATGTCAACAATCATGGCTTCGATTGGAATTTGAGTGCAGAAAATGGATTCTTCTACATGAGTGAAGCCGATTATCATTATGAATGTTTTTTGCCAGGGCAGGTAAAAATGGGAGCTTGGTTTTTTTCGGGAGCTTTTCCAAGCGTGAACAATCCTAATACGACGCTTTGGGGAAATACAGGTTACTACGGCATTATCGATCAGATGATCTATCTGTCTCCTTGCTGTCATGAAAAGCATCACAAATTAAGCGATGAAGGGTTGGGTGTCTTTGGACGTGTTTCTTACGAACCATCAGACCGTAACTTCATGGATTTTTATTGTGATACGGGATTCAACTACAAAGGAATTCTTCCAACCCGGCATAGCGATATTCTTGGAATAGGGTTTGCTTATGGACAAGTGAGCAATGGCATGAGAAGTCCTCAGAGCGATCTCAGTAGCAACCCCACTTTTACGCCGCCAAATGGATTTGCAACGGCGCTCAATTATGAAATGGCTTTTGAAACAACCTATGTTGCCGCCATAACTCCATGGCTGACCCTTCAGCCTGATTTGCAATATATCATTCATCCTGGAGCAACGTCACAAGCTGGGAATGCGCTGGTGCTGGGCCTTCGCGCGACAGTCGTATTCTAATTTCGTTTTAAATTCTACTGTGGCTGCGAATAGCTGCGTTACTTCGGTGCTCATCGCTTCACGTATTAGATAGAGCGTGTCCGCTAAGCGCCAAAGGATCTTTTTAAGGGGATCCGAAGTCTAAAAAGATTTGGGCACAACAAGCGTAAAAAGCTGTTATGCCCAAAATTGATAGGTTATAATGAGGTATGAAGATCGAAACAACCGTA
>JAPLTJ010000183.1 GCA_026398175.1 Verrucomicrobiia bacterium
GTACGGTCTTTGTAAAATTCATACCTTATCATAACGTATCAATTTTGGGCATAACAGCGAATTTCGTTGCTTATGCCCATATTTTTTAGCCTTCGAAACATCTTAAGCAGAGGATTGCAGCTCGTTCGGACAGGCCCTATTTAAAACGTTTTGCAACCGTTTTAATCTGCTGCAATTATAAGCCCTTCTCTCTCCAAATCTCGCTTATGAGGAGTTCCTGGAAAAATCCAGACGTATAAATTTTGGAGAACCATTTTTGGTTTGCCGTAGTGAGCTCTTAACTCGGTTATTTTTTCTCCAATCATTTTCACAGCTAGCTTGGGCAGCGATTGCCATTCCACCTGCAGCAAGTAAGAGAGCAATTTTTCTCCATCTTGATTAGGACGAAAATGCCCCCGCTGAAAGCAGCTTTCAATATTAACAATCGTTTCTACGATGTAAGCTTGATGGCGCACCTGAAGATAAAAAAGCTCTTCCACAACTTCCTCTCCAATCATCATGGTAGCAGAGGAAAATGATTTCAATGTTTGTAACAATAAAAAGCGATCACCTGCTTGATAAGGAAACACCATCATTCCAGCACCTCCACGATGAAGGCTGTTTCTAAATTTTACTAATGAGTTGTGCTCTTGAGGGGTGTTTTTCCAAGCAGCAATATCAAGCCATTCATGCGGAGCCACAGCAATATGAACAAGTGGCTCTACGTATAGGGTTTCTTCGAAGTGCACACCTTGATACTCCGCTACAAGGTTGGCTAATCCGCTATCAAGTGCACGCTGGCGAAATTCTTCTCTCATCGCTGATGAAGGGCCTTGGCAGGTGAGATAGAGTTCCTTCATCGAGCCCCGCTGCTGGATCATCTTTTTAAGAAACGGAATTTCTAAAAGACCGTTTTTTGCTCCGACCAGATAGAGAGAGCATTCTTGAGTAGGATCCAAAAGCCGTTGCCAGAGGCCTGGGGCAAGGCATTGCAATCCCGTGATGAAATTTTCGCTGTAAACTTTTTCGTAGTTACTATACTTCAAAAAAACTTCATAAGATGTGGGTTCAGACTTCATAATTTCATAAAATGAAATTTGTAAATTTAATCACTACTGTCCGGTTAAAAGCATTCTGAATTGTTGTTAGTATTTGAAAAAAGGAAAGTTTTAAAAGAAAAAAAGTGTGAGGGATTTGAATTTTTCCAAAAACATCATATTTCTATAATTATCCTATTATTAGATTATTATAACTTTTAGCTTTTATAAATCCTGCTCTTATGATTTAAGGCCACTCCATTGATACTGGTGGTCTATGAATACAGGCCGCCACGTTCTTTCTCAAATCGTAAATTTTGTTCATTGGGAAAAATTGCAACGTCTAGCAAGACGCTATGAACCGAATTAAAAAATAAAACACTTTGGATTTCATCAGCAATTTATTTGCATGGTCTTTGCTCAGCTGAGCGATATTGAAACATGTCTCAATGCTAGACCAGAGTGCCTGTACCATCTTGGTTGCGAAAAACCAATTGCAAGATCAACGCTCGCCGAAGCCAATGAACAACGAGATTGGAGGGTATGGCAGGACTTAGGACACTGGCTCATTCCAAAAGCTCGTAAGCTCTACGAGGCTGAAGATCTAGGCCTGGAGCTCGACAACAGCATTTATGCTTTGGATTCTACAACCATTGACCTCTGCTTAAAACTTTTTCCTTGGGCAGATTTTCGTTCTACAAAAGCAGGAATAAAAATGCACACACAACTTGATCTTAGTGGCTCTATTCCTAGCGTTATTGACATTACTCCTGCGAAAAAAGCCGACGTAAGATGGCTTGATGATCTCATTTTTGAAGCAGGCTCTTTCTACATCATGGATCGTGGTTACATCGACTTCAAAAGACTTTTTGGCATTGCTGAAGTTCAAGCTTTTTTTGTAACTCGCGCTAAAGACAATATGCGTTTTACTCGTCACTACTCAACGCCAAACGATGATTCTACGGTTGTTCGCAGCGATCAAGTAAGAAAATTAACTCTTCCAAAAGCTCGTGAAGATTATCCAAATCAGCTGCGCAGAATTCGATTTTATGACGCTGAAAACAAACGCTATTTTGTCTTCCTCACAAACAATCTTCAGCTTCCCGCAGAAGTCATTGCCAGGCTTTACAAGATGCGTTGGGGTGTTGAGCTCTTCTTCAAGTGGATAAAACAGAATTTACGAATCAAACATTTTTATGGCAACAGTCTCAATGCAGTGAAAACTCAAATCTGGATTTCTATTGTCGTTTACCTCATCATTGCTATCCTTCACAAGAAATTTAAGCTGCCTGGAAGCTTGCACAGAAGTTTGCAACTTTTGAGCGTTCACTCATTTGAAAAAATCCCTATCGATCAACCGCTTGCAAAAAGAGACTTCAGAAATAATGAAACATCAACTTCTAACCAGTTGACGTTGTTTGACTTTTAACCGGACAGTTGTGTCCTGGCACTGCATCGGCCATAACTTTATTTAAAACGCTCTAGTAAGTCCAACGCTGAACAAACGTTTGTCTTGAAATTAACAAAGGAGCCGCGTCACAAGACGAGGCTCTTTTTATTTACAATTTTGAAACTTTAATTAAACGAATGCTTGTATCGTGTGTATAATTTTTTTAGAAACATGAAAAAATATCTTATTCCTACTACCGTTGCTATTTTAACAGTTAGCTCATTGTCATTGCAGGCGAAGCCTGCGACTGTAAAACCATTAGATGTTGTGAGTAGTAAGTCTGCTTCTACTTTCTTCACTGGTAATATCCAGCTTAGTGGAAGACAGCTGCTTGTTGATGGAGTTCCTTTTGTTATGAAAGGTGTCTGTTATTCTCCTGTAAAAAAAGGAATGATGTTTCCTGATGGTCTTATCACCTTGAATCCGACACCTGATGATCTTGTAACCGTTGAGAAGGATTTTCAGCTGATGCAACAAGCAGGCATTAATACGATACGAACTTATTTGCCTATCACGAATGCTGCTGTTCTTGCTCTTTTAACAAAATACAACCTTCGAACCATTGTTCCTATTTGTCCAGGTTACGACTTTTATCAAAATTTAGATGCTATTGCACAGAATGTAGAGCTCTTGAAAAATGAACCCTCAACGCTGATATGGGAAATTGGAAATGAGTGGAATCTCAATCATTTTTATACTTACAACCCTAGAGCAAGTGGTGAAGATCAAGGAACGAGCGATCTCTCCGCGCAGCAATGTTTGGATTTAATTCAAACAGTGGCTAACTTGGTGAGAGGACATGACGGGGCGCACCCTGTTAGTTGTGATATCAGTTGTCCTTCTCCTAGTTTGATCGTTAGCAGTGCGCAGCCCAATAATAGCAGTCAGGGGGAGAGCGGTGTTTATCAAGTAATACCAGATTGCGTCGACATGATTGGAGTGAATGTTTATCACGGACTTGACTTTGGTAGTGGATTTAAGATGTGGAATCAATTAACCGATAAACCATTTTATATCGGAGAAACGGGAGCTGTGGCTTGGAATGCAAATATCAATGCTGAGGATGACGACTCTCAAGCTCTTGGAGATCGTTGTGCGGCGATGAATATCATGAATAATTTATCTGCCAATTCTAGTAACATTTTAGTGGGAGGTTGTCTTTTTGAATGGTGTGATGAATGGTGGAAATCAGGTTTTCCTTTAGACCATGATACAACAGGTCTCACGCTGCCTACAGGCCCTTACCCTGGAAATTGCTACATCAATGAGTGGTTTGGAATTCTTGATATTGATCATAATCCAAGGGCAGCTTATGACGCTATAAAATCAGTTTTTAATCCAACGCCTCAGTAAATTTTTCAACTACCGAATCAGTGCAATAATCAGTAAATATTTTATCGTGATAAAATCACTTCGCTGGTTATTGCTCTCACTCTGTTTTTATGGCGCGACACCCTTGTTGTTTTCAAATGTAGAGATGATGAAGTGCCCGATGGGTCGTGACTACGATCTTTATCTGCCGGAAAAAATAGATCCCGATCGCACTTATTGGCTGGTTTGTTATGTCCATGGGGCTCATGGGACAGCTCAAGATGATATAAAAAGTCTGCAGCATTTTGTAGACCATGGTGATTGTATTGGCGTCGCTCCTAGCTTTGCTCGCGGATTTCAATTATTAAAAAATGGAATGGATCAGCAATTGATCGGGATTCTTCATCAGTTGAGCTCAAAGTACAAACTCCATGCAAAACTATTTGTTTATGGGCATTCTGCTGGTGGTCAGTTTTCTCACCGCTTTATGTTGCGACATCCTGATTTAGTCATCGGCTGCGAAGCTTGTTCCAGCGGCACATGGACGGCGGGTGGTGTTTATCAAAGTCTCACGCCTGCAGCGAAGGAAGTGCCAATGGCCATTGCTTGTGGTTCAGAAGATAGTGGAAAAATAGGCGCTGTCATTGAACGACTGACCGTCAATTGCTCTGTTGCGGCACACACACCAAAAGAAAATCCTGACTGGAATCGGATGGAGTGGTTTAAAAAATTTACTCAGCAATTGGAGCAAAGAAATTTCTTTTTCAAAGCACATATATTTCCAGATGATGTGCACAATGTTCCTATGAAAGAGCAAGAATCATTGGCTCTAGAGCCTTTTCTTTTGGGAACCAGTAGGATGCTTCCTCAAGAACGAGCAAACTATGATGCGGCCATAGCGACGATCAAAAAAAATAAAGCTGATGGAAAAACAGATCTTGTGACAAGCGGTCTTCAACAACTTCGGCATGATGTTGATTCACGTTCGAAAGAAACAGTTCGCGCTGCACTTCTTGCTCAAGACTGGCATGTCAACGAAGCAGCGCTAGATCAATGTTTGAGGGCTGCGGAAGAATTTGTGGATGAAGAAATAAATTTTATTCAAAAGTAGAATAAACTTTCTCTTCCCAAGTAGTCCGCTCTCTTGTTTCATAGAGTGATGAGTAAAACTTTTTCTTCTGAAACATTTGGTCAGACCCTTCCTTCTAACAAAAAGCTTCTCGCCTGGGTTAAGGAGGTTGTGGAGCTCACGACGCCCGATCAAATTTTTTGGTGTGATGGGAGCGAGGAGGAAAAGGAATTTTTAACCAAGCAGGCTGTTGATCAAAAAATCTTGATCAAGCTCGATCAAAAAAAGTGGCCCGGTTGCTACTATCATCATTCCAATCCGAATGATGTCGCGCGGGTGGAGCAGTCGACGTTCATCTGCTGCGAGCGCAAAGAAGATGCAGGCCCGACAAATAATTGGGCAGCCCCCAAAGAAATGTATGACAAACTTCACGGGATGTTGCGGGGCGCGATGAAGGGACGGACGATGTATGTGATTCCTTATCTCATGGGGCCAGCTGGTTCGCCGATGACGAAAGTTGGCGTGGAGTTGACCGATTCGATTTACGTGGTCCTCAACATGCGGATCATGACGCGCATGGGCAAGGTGGCGTTGAAGCACCTCGGAGAAAATTCTGATTTTAATCGTGGTATTCACTCGGTCTTAGATTGTGATCCAGCGCGGCGTTTCATTTGTCATTTTCCGCAAGACAACGCGATCATCTCGGTTGGCTCCGGCTATGGTGGAAATGTTTTGCTCGGGAAAAAATGTCTGGCTTTGCGCATTGGATCAGCCTTGGGGCGGAATGAAGGTTGGCTGGCAGAACACATGTTGCTTCTCTGCCTCGAAGATCCTGAAGGAAAAAAAACCTACGTTGCTGCGGCTTTTCCATCGGCTTGTGGAAAAACAAATTTTGCAATGATGATTCCGCCAGAGAGTTTCAAAGGATGGAAGGTGACGACCGTAGGAGATGATATCGCTTGGATGAAGCCAGGAGCTGATGGGCGACTTTATGCTATCAATCCAGAGGCCGGTTATTTTGGCGTTGTTCCTGGGACGAATAATAAATCCAACTTCAATGCGATGCGGAGTATGGAATGCGATACGATTTTTACCAACGTCGCGCGTACGCCTGATGGTGATGTCTGGTGGGAAGGAAAAGATAATTCGCCGCCAAAAGATCTCATCGATTGGAAAGGGAATTCGTGGAATCCTGAGAGTGGAGAGAAAGCCGCTCATCCGAATAGTCGCTTTACGGCTCCAATGAAAAACAATCCCGACGTGGCTGAAGAGGCCGAATGGCCAGAGGGCGTCCCAATCAGTGCCATTGTTTTTGGAGGCCGACGCGCCAATACGATGCCGCTTGTCTTCCAAGCATTCAACTGGATTCATGGTGTTTACATTGGGGCCACTGTTGGCTCGGAAATGACAGCTGCAGCAGCTGGCACGCTAGGCCAGGTGCGGAGAGATCCGATGGCGATGCTTCCATTTTGTGGTTACAACATGGGAAAATATTTTGATCATTGGTTGGAAATGCGTCGCATGATTAAAGTCTTGCCGCGAATTTTTCACGTGAATTGGTTTCGCAAAGACTCCTATGGAAATTTTCTCTGGCCTGGTTTTGGTGAAAACATGCGTGTCTTGCAATGGATTGCAGAGCGTTGCCAAGGGCGTGCGAATGGCCTGGAGACAGCGATTGGATGGATGCCTCGTTATGAAGACATGAATATGAACGGCATTCCAGGAGGGATGACGCCAGAGCGTTTTGAAGCCTTGCAGAAAATTGATTTCGAAGAATGGCGGCGAGAACTTATTCTTCAAGATGAACTCTTTATCAAGCTCTATCGCGACTTGCCAAAAGAATTAATGTGTCAGCGAGAGCTGCTGATTTCAAGGTTGTAGAAAACCATGGATGATTTCATTAAAGAGCCAAAGAAGGCGACTCTTTATTATCGAGACGAGAGCCTTCGAGCCATGGCTGTTGGGCAAAAAGCAGAAGCTCGTTATTGGAGATTAGCTGCAGATGCAGCAAGACAAGTTGTTCGGCAGAGTCGTAAAAACAGTATTCTTGTTCCTGCGGGAATGCCTTTTGTTGATAATTTTACTCGATTTGCTTTATCAATACAAAAAGCCAATGATGCTCTTGAAGAGCCCTCTCACAAACCTCCTCATTATTGGAGTTTTGAAAAAAATATTCCTCAAGAGATTCTTTCTCACTATCGGTACTGGATGCTTTGTTTGGTGGCCAGTTGTTCTCATTATTTTGAACGAGAAATAATGCAGCTCCAAGATGCTGTCAAAAAATATCAAACGATTCTTCCTAGGACTTCCCATCATGTCGAACAAGCCGTTCGTTTTTTTAAAACGGCGCAGCAACATCAACAGAAGAGGTCGGAATCCATTCAGGGAGAGCTGATAGTCGGTCGTTGGATTAGTGCTGCTTATGAGGCTGCTCATGTGGCTAACATTACTGTTCAGCACGCAGCTATTGCCGAAGAAAAAAATTTTCTTTTTTGGGGCAGTGGGAAACGATGACGCGTTATTCGGAGCAAGTTCTTGCTTTGAGAATCGAAGCGGCAGAAATAAGTGAGGAGAAACAAGAAGAACAAGTTGTTCAATATTCTCTTGCTGCCTTTGCTATGAGTGATGCAGCGGAGAGTTTGATTCAGATGATGAAGGTAGCAATATCTGAAAATCAATCCTTAGCACTGCAGTGGCAGGAAACAATTCCTCTTTTACTGTAAATTGTAGAAAAAAGACTCGCCATAGCGACATCAGAAACAACAGATCCATTGTTAAGTGACGCTGTAAGCTGGTTGGAAGCGGCTTTGGAGGCTGATCTCAAGCGCGTAGAAGCGATAATGAACGAGTGCAAGCGCGTCGCTTTTTATTGGGAAGAATCACAAAACTTTTCTCAGCACGTGGCTGCTTTGACTTTGATGGCAAGGACTGGGCATCATCTTGCTCGGCATTAGCGCAAAATAGTTTTATATCGGCTTGAAAAAAAAGCTCAGAAAAAAATTCCCATCATGCTCATGGAGAAAGTTTTTTTTGCCATGCCTGAAGATTGTTTTCCTACTCCTGCATGGAGAGAAAAATGGGGGAAAGGAGAATTTATCAAATTTGCAGAACGGAACAAAAGTTTGATCGTGCATACTTGGCTTTATCAAACTGGAACTTTATTACAACAAGCTGGTGTGAACTGTGAATTTTTTGCAAAGATGCCTCGTCTGCCTCACAGGGGAATTGTTGTTACGATGAGTGGTTTGTTATATTGCTATCCGAAAAAATTGCATTTTTCTTCATCGCTTTTTGTTGCCGGTATCGTGGCGGATGCTGGCATTCCTCATCCAGCGGCGATGATCCACTTGATTCCTAATAAAATTGCTACGAAGTATCTTCCATTCACCGAATTTATTCCGCACTGGCCTCAACCTTTTCTCATTCCGCGTGACGCGACACGTGGCGAGCGATTTGAAACAGTTTTTATGGGTGATCCACAGAACATAGCGCCAGAGCTTTGTTCTAGAGCATTTTCAAAAAAGTTATAGCCGCACATTGCGGAGTCACTCCGGTGCTCGCGTCCTCGAGTATCTCTATACACTGCGGGTCTGCGCGCCTCGTTCCTGGCACTGTATCGGCTATAACTTTTTTTAAAACGCTCTAAGGAATGGCATTCACGATTAGAAAAAGAACTTGGGCTTCGTTTTATTCATCGCGATTTTGATGATTGGCACAATTTTAGTGATGTCGATTGTGTTGTTGCTATTCGAGATTTTTCGATGCGACGCTTTTATTATAAACCAGCACACAAGCTCCACAATGCTTGGTTGGCGGGTGTTCCTTTCATTGGAGGGAGGGAGTCTGCTTTTGTTGGCGACGGACATCCTGGGCACGATTGTCTTATTGCCCATTCTGCTGAAGAAGTTTTTTTATACCTGAAGCGCTTGAAGGAAGATTCTGTTTTTCGTTCTAAGCTTGTAGAATATGGGAGTCAGTCAGGAGTTGCCTTCACAAGAGAAGCTGTGCTTCAATCTTGGAAACGATTGGTGCAGGAGACGCTCCCTATGCGTGCTTTAAAATGGCACCAATCATCAGACATTAAACGAACTTTTTTGATGATCCTTCAACGATGGAGTTGCGAGATCCAATCCTTCGTTTACAAATATTATAAACCCAAAAAATATACATTCGTTGTAGGAAAGAAACCAGATCTCTTCGCATGGGCGAGTAACGCAAACCTTCTATGAAATTCACTTATTACGGTCATTCTTGTTTTGAAGTTGAGCTCGCCGGAAAACGACTTCTCTTCGATCCTTTTATCACGCCCAATCCATTAGCCGCCAAGGTTGATGTTGGAGCATTAAAACCTGATTACATTTTTCTTTCGCACGGACATTTTGATCACGTTGCTGATGTAGAAGTGATCGCGCATCAATTAGGGGCTACGATTGTTGGATCTTTTGAAGTAATTCAATGGTTTGAGAAAAAAGGATTGAAGAAAACTTTTGCTATGAACTTGGGTGGTTCCTGTAATTTTGAATTTGGTCGTGTGACCATGACAAATGCCATTCACTCGAGCAGTATGCCTGATGGTTCTTACGGTGGCGAGCCAGGCGGTTTTTTAATCAAGACAGCAGAAGGGTCTTTTTATTACAGCGGAGATACAGGTCTTACTCACGACATGAAACTCATTGCTGCTGCTGGGCCCTTAAAATTTGCAGCTCTTTGCATTGGTGATTGTTTTACTATGGGAGTGAAAGATGCCATCACTGCTGCAAGCTGGATCGGTTGCAAAGAGATTGTGGGGGTTCATTACGATACTTTTCCTCCTATTAAAATTGATCATGCTCAAGCCCAAGAAGCTTTTCATCAAGCAGGCTGCAACCTTCATTTAATGCCGATTGGAGGCTCTCTCTCTTTCTAGAACTAAAATTTTTGTAAACATTCGGCTAACACGTGCCTGACTTATGAAGAATCTGCAAGTGCGACGAATTTCACAAGAATTTTAAAATAAATCGGGACACTTAGAGAAAATTGATTTACAACATTAGGCATGAACAGATGCCTGCCGCGACC
>JAPLTJ010000137.1 GCA_026398175.1 Verrucomicrobiia bacterium
CATACCCATTCCCTGCCTCTATCAGCACAGCGCCGTGAGTTCAATCTCGTGGCACGCTACATGGTTTTGCCGCAGGCTATTTTTAAGTACTAACTTTTTTAATAGACCCCTGTGTATCAAAACACGTGAAATGCTCCTGGGCTGTCGCTCTTGGGTGCAGCGGTTTTTGTTTTGAATATAATCCAATTTATTTTGTAGTGTACCAGCAGTGATAAATTTATGATCATTCTTGAAACCGAGCGACTGCGCCTGCGGACCTGGAAGGAAGAGGATGTAGAGCCGTATTACAAGATGAATCAAGATCCTCGGGTGATTGAGTTTTTACCCAAGTCGCTTTCTATGGAAGAGGTGAAGAAATTTATTGCGGATCAAGATCGTTGCTTTCTTGAAAATCGTTATGCTCTTTTTGCAGTAGAAGAAAAAAAGAGTGGAATGATGATCAGATTTTTAGGTCTTCATAAAATGGAAGGGCCTTATTTTTTTACTCCAGCAGTAGAGATTGGATGGCGTCTTGCGTCGTAATCGTGGGGGCAAGGATATGCAACAGAAGGAGCGCGAGCAGTTCTTGAATACGGATTTAAAACTTTAGGCCTTGATGAAATTGTTTCTGTTGCCGCAGTCGAGAATCATCGCTCGCGACGCGTTATGAAAAAAATTGGCATGAAGCGCGATCTTCAAGGAGATTTTGAGCATTCGAAATTGCCCAAAGAACATCGGCTTTCAAAGCATGTCTTGTATCGACTGAAAAAGAGCGAGAAAAGCTATTTGTTATTTTACTTAACCATTGAGTAAAAATACTCAGTCATTGAGTAAAAATACTCAGTCATTGAGTAATGCTTGAATAGTTGCTGGTTTATAGAACATTAACTCAATGAATATTCAGCGAGTTGTTGTGGCAGATCTGGTTTCTTTTCTTAAAAAAGGGCCGCCATTATTGCAAATTGTCATCGGGCCAAGGCAGGTTGGTAAAACGACAGCGCTGTTACAAGTGGTAGAATCTCTCGGTTGGCCAAGCGTTGTTGCTTCCGCTGATGAAGCCGTTCCGTTAGGACCAGAATGGATTGAGATGCAATGGCGTCAGGCAAAACAAAAAGAGAAGGAGACGAAAAAGCGTGTTGTTTTAGTCTTAGATGAAATCCAAAAAGTTCACGGCTGGAGTGAGGTTATTAAACGACTCTGGGATCAGGAAAAATAGACGGCTGGAAAAGTCAGACCAATTCTTCTTGGCTCTTCAGCCATGCTCATGCAAAAAGGATTGAGCGAAAGTTTGGCAGGGCGATTTTTTTTACATCGGTGTTTGCATTGGAGTTTTACAGAATGCGAACAAGCCTTTGGTTGGAATTTCGAAAAGTGGATCTATTTTGGAGGTTATCCTGGTGCGGCACCACTCGCTAAAAATGAAACTGCTTGGAAGTCTTACATTGCGGATTCCCTGATAGAAACAGTCTTGGCTCGAGATGTATTACAGCTTCAGACGGTGACAAAGCCAGTGCTGCTAAGGCATCTTTTTGGATTGTCAGCTTTATTTCCTGCACAGATTTTATCGTATAATAAAATGTTGGGGCAACTGACTGATGCTGGAAATACGACAACGCTCGCCTGTTATTTGAAATTAATAGAATCGGCTTTTCTCGTTTCTGGATTGGAGCGTTTTTCACTGGGACATGTACGCAAGCGTGGCAGTAGCCCAAAATTAATTCTTTGGAACAATGGACTCATTAATGCACTTTCCAAATGTTCTTACAAAGAGGCTATGAATGATTCTTTATGGCGAGGTCGTCTCATTGAAAATGCTGTAGGCGCTCATTTTTTCAATGGCTTTTTAGGGCCGCATCAAAGTTTAACGTACTGGCGTGAAGGAAATGATGAGGTTGATTTTGTGTTAACATCAGGCAGAGAAACGTGGGCCATCGAAGTCAAGAGCGGTCTTCCTGGAAAACTCTCAGGGCTTACTGCTTTTCGAAAACGTTATCCTAAATCAAAAGCCCTCATCATCGGCAGCACTGGAATACCGCTAGAAGAATTTTTCTCCAAGCCGGCGCTGAGCTGGATTGAGTAGTAACAGTGTTATTTGGCAAGGGAAAAATTCGGATTTTTTAGCATGAGGTTAAGAAGAACTATAAGCTTTCGTGCGACAGCGATGAGAGCTAGCTTTGCTGGTTTTCCCTCAGCGATCAAATGTTCGTAAAAGG
>JAPLTJ010000078.1 GCA_026398175.1 Verrucomicrobiia bacterium
GGTCGCGGCAGGCATCTGTTCATGCCTAATGTTGTAAATCAATTTTCTCTAAGTGTCCCGATTTATTTTAAAATTCTTGTGAAATTCGTCGCACTTGCAGATTCTTCATAAGTCAGGCACGTGTTAGCCGAATGTTTACCTTATTTCAAACAAACTTTCTATTTTGTGAAAAAAATTATGGCCGCTATACCTTCTGTCAGTTCTTCCATCGGTTCTCAAATCTCAATACCACCTTCGATCAACCAGAATGCTGCCAGCAATCCGGTTTCTAACGTGAACGCTCAACAAGGCCTATCCGAAGCTAATAACGCAGGCTCTGCTGCTAGCAATGCTACCGAGACTGGCGAGTCGATTCTAAAAGGAGTTATTGGCAACTTAGGTCCAACAACTAGGGCGTAAGACACCTATTCAGCGCCGCCGTTCAAGACAACTTGAGCCCAAAGAAAAAGCCGTCCGTCACTTTTCCCTGATTGATGAGCTTTCAAACGTTGCTCAAAAAACTTTTTCCCTGCTGACATCTTCGGACTTCCTAGAGCAATTAGACCATCTCGCAACCAAGATCCTATCGGCATTCCAAATCCTTTCTTCTTGCGATAGATGATCTCGTGAGGAAGGAGTGACTCGAGTGCTTTTTTCAAAATCCATTTCGTGGTGCCATTACGAAACTTCACCGTATGAGGCAAGCGCCGCGCAAAGTCAACGACCTCGATATCTAAAAAGGGGGATCGCGCCTCCAGCGAATGAAGCATGCTTGCGCGATCGACTTTAGCTAAAATGTCATCTTGCAAGTAGAGCCGTGTAAAAAACTGAAGCGCTCGATCCACAGAACTTGCGCCCGTGCCAGCACTTTCCCAAGCCTCGATCGCTTCGCTATAAATTTCTTCGGCAGTATCGTGGCTTCCAAAATAGTCATGAATTCCCTCGAGGCTCAGCGGCCCCATCCAAACAGGCATCCAGAGCGGCTGCGAAAAAGAGAGCCCTTTCAAAAAGCGTTTTATTTTAAAATCAAAACTGATGTTGTGATGAGAGACTGGAAGTCGGCTTGCCAACAAGCAGAGCGCAGGGTGAATTTTTTTAGGAACTATTTTGGAATAAAGTTCAGCAGCCTTCAGCGCTTTAAACGGATCATATCCTGCAAAGAGTTCATCACCGCCATCGCCTCCCAAAGCGACCGTCACATGACGTCGAGCAAACCCCGATAGCAGCCACGTCGGCAAGATGGAACTATCGGCAATGGGTTCATCCAGACGGCTCAAGAGCCCAGGCAGAAGACGCACCGCATTTTCAAGATCAAGAATTTCTTCATGATGCGCACAGCCGAGATGAGCTGCCATCTGCCGAGCAAAAGGAAGTTCATCAAACGAAGGATCGGTAAATCCGATACTAAAAGTTTTGAGTCGCCCCGCAGGCAGATGCCGTGCCGCTAGCGCAGCCACTGCCGAAGAATCAATGCCACCACTGAGAAAAACACCGAGCGGCACATCTGTCATCAAGCGCCGTTTCACCGCACGATCAAGCCGCTCAAGCAATTCTTCACCCCAAGCTTTGCCGCCATCTGCTGGAAGCTCAGGCTGGCATGGCTCAAGACGATACTCCCAGTAACGCCGAACTTCCCAACGTCCTGTGACAAGATCCAGCCTGCCACAATGACCACCCGGAAGTTTATGAATACCATCGATCAAAGAATGTGGCGCTGGAATATAGCCGTAAGCAAAATATTTTTTGATCGCCAACATCGATTCATTCCGTGGTGCCTGGGGATGATGGAGCAAGGCAATGAGCTCCGAAGTAAAAGCAAAAACACCATCACCTCCAGGACGCTGAAAATAGTAAAGCGGCTTCTTGCCAAAACGATCGCGCGCTAAAAAAACAGAGCCTTTGCGCTTATCATAGATCGCAAACGCCCACATCCCATTGAGTTTTTCCAGCATCCCCTCGCCCCATTCGCGATAACCGTAAAGCAAGACCTCCGTATCGGAATGATTCGTTTGAAAAAAGTATCCCTTGCCAACCAGCTCTGCACGCAGCTCAGCGTGATTGTAAATTTCCCCATTGAAAACAATAACCAACTCTCCATCAGCCGTCGTCATCGGTTGTGCGCCATCCACGAGATCAACAATGGCAAGACGTCGATGCCCAAAATTAACACCACTTTTTTCCTCAACAAAAAATCCCTCCGCATCGGGGCCACGATGCGCGAGGGCGCGAGTCATTCTTTCAAGAACCTCACGACTGCCAGAGCCGATAAAACCAGCGATGCCGCACATGGGAATAGGTTACAGGTTACAGGTTACAGGTTGCAGGGTAAAAGAAGCGACAATTCTTCGTGCTATCGAATGTAGAAAATTATTAGCGTGTCCAACATATTGAATCATTCGAGGAGTATTCAAAAAAAATCCTCGAAGGCCAAGCAGATTAGGTCTTGTCCTTAGAAAGTGACAAGCTGTTCCTGAGCTCCAGATTGAGATCCACCAGCGTTGCGATCGTAAATTCATGCATTTCGAATATTGTCAAAAGTCCCTGAACGGATGCAAATACCTTTGAGCATTTTTGAAGAGGCTTTTGTAAATCACTAAATAATTTTTGATCCATGGCTACCGCAAGGAGAGCGTCATATATTTCGACAGCCAGCTGCAAACACAAATCATGATTAGCAAAATGATAGTTTAGAAAAAATTGATGTCTCAATGAGGGGTCAATAAAATGGGCGCTGTAGCTTCGGAGCTGCTCTTCATCAATTTTCAAATTCAGCGCTCCAGCAACTCTCTCCATTTGGCGAGAAGGATTTTTAATCAGCTCATCATAATCAACAAGAACGCGCTCATGACCTTCAGAATGAATCAAGGAGCTCAGCAATGACGAAATCCAAATCCAAAGTGATTTTTCTGGAAGATCCTCAAAGCTCTCCTCCACCGAGGTGGCCACACTGACCGGATTTCTCAGCGCTATGACCACACTTAGAGAAATATCAAGTTGATCACAAATTTTTTTCCAAAAGGGAATAAGGAGTGAAGTAGTAGGAATTTTCACACCGAGAGGCTGACCTTGAGGCATTTTTTTCAGCAATAATTGAGAGGCACGTTCAGCATAGTGGCTATTTAGAGCGTGTCCGCTAAGCGCCAAAGGATCTTTTTAAGGGGATCCGAAGTCTAAAAAGATTTGGGCACAACAAGCGTAAAAAGCTGTTATGCCCAAAATTGATAGGTTATAATGAGGTATGAAGATCGAAACAACC
>JAPLTJ010000045.1 GCA_026398175.1 Verrucomicrobiia bacterium
CATTGACCGTTTGGTTCATCATTGCACCATCTTGGAGTTTAATGGCGAAAGCCTTCGTAGCAAAGCTGCGAAAGAAAAAATAAAAGAATAGCTGCTTGTTTTTTCATCTTGGGGTAACGCGCCCGATTTTAGGACTCGTTGGGAACAATCGAAGCGTCGCGAGTTCTTCTAGAGCATTTCCATTAATTAATGAGACTATAGGACGTAGGAGTTTTGGTTTCTAGCAAGGCGGAAGAGTGAGGCGCTATGCAAGCATAACGTCAGCTCTGACAACGAAGCTAGGGAGCAAAACATACATGCGGCGTACCTTTTGGTGCGGAAGCCAATTGAAAAAACTTTTTTGGTCAAAGTATATTGCGAAAGATTTTCTGTTTCTAGACCCGTTTTTAGGTTCAATGCTCTAGCTAACTTTTGTACGCTTTCCTAAGAAAGCAAAATTATAAACTTTTTGATGTACTCGCCAAAGCAAGAAACTGCTGAAGTGAGCAGGTGCCGCTCATCCTCCCTTTCAGTTGCACGGGATGATCATTGAGTGTTATTTGAACTTCAAAATGATGATTCTCCTTTTCATAGAGAGCAATATTGAGATCAGAAGCATAGTGAGGTATTTCCTTAATGGATGCGCCCATGGTCGTTAAAAGACTCATGATGTTGGCATCATGAGCAGAATAGAGTGCATATTTTAAAGAGTATTTTTTTTCTGCTGCTTGTTCTAAACGATGAGAAATTTCTGAAAGTAAATTTTCTCCTGATCCCTGTACTGATGCAATTGATTGTTTAAAAATAATCTCATCAGCTTTAAGGATAGTATTAACATCTGCATTGCTGAGTCCTTTTGGCATAGCGATATGTTTCAATTGATAAATGTGTAAGGCATCACCGAGTCGTTCGACATCAAGAAGATCATGGATTGAAAGTCCTGTTGCTTCGCTCCACGCAGCAAAGTGTGGTTGAAGTTCTTTTTCTTTTTCCTGGCATTCTGGAATAGCTTCAATCGATTGTTTGATTTCTTCTGTGCTATGACGAGGAATAAGTAGAGCATCGTGATCTTGAGGTGCCGTATGAATAGGGATTGGCTGAAAACCATAGGGAAGCGCAAACCAATTCATTAAGAATGCAGGATGAAGAAAAGGGCCCGTTCCAGGAGGATAGAGTCCCATTAAGACACACTCAGCACTCATAAGTGTTCGATCAACATCAGTTGAGCGAACATAGAGCGTTCCTGGTTGGTAAACGCGAGAGAGTAATTTTTCTTGATCGATATAGCGATGATGAAATTTCTCACCCAAATTATATTCTTGATGCATCCCTAAAGGAGTCAGCTGTCCAAGACCTTCTGGCCAGTGATGCGGGGCTTTTGGTATTTCAATAATAGGAGTCCGGTCTCCGTGACGAATGAGATCGACTGCAAAGATAAGTTTTTTTGGATGTTCTGCTAGGGCTATTGGCGAACTAATGACCGCGCCAATCAGGAGTAAGAAAAGAAGGAGAGGATTCACAGGGATGGAAGCGATAGAAGGGATAATAAAAAAGTAGGGCCCTTCCATCGCTTCTATCCCTGTGAATTTCTTGCGCCTGGGGAAGGCCTCAAACCAGCTTGAAACAAAAGTTTCCAAACCATGAAGAAGGCCTCGAACACAATATTCCAAGACATTTTAGAAGTTCCTTGAAAACGATCGGTAAAAATGATCGGAACTTCGGTAATCGAGAATCCTTTTCTCCAAGTACGATGAGACATCTCAATTTGAAAACCATAGCCATTGGATTGCACATTCTGAATTTTAATGGCCTCTAATGTTTGACGACGCCAGCATTTAAAGCCTCCCGTAGGATCATGAATGGGCAAACCGGTAACAGTATGGACATAGTAAGAAGCTCCAACGCTCAAAATTAATCGTCTCAAAGGCCAGTTAATCACCCTCACGCCATGGATGTAGCGCGAACCGATGGCGAGATCAGCTCCTGCTGCAACTGCTGCGATCAATTTTGGAACATCATCGGGACTATGAGAAAAATCAGCATCCATTTGAAGAATGATATCGTAGTCATGTTCGAGAGCCCATTGAAAGCCGGCGATATAAGCGCGGCCAAGGCCATTTTTTTGTTGGCGGCTCAAAAGATGCAGACGTTGATTTTTTTGTTCTTGAACCCAAGCCCCTGTTCCATCTGGTGAACTGTCATCAACGATGAGGAGATGAACATCTTCAGGAAGTGCCAGAAGCTTTTCTACCAATGGAGGCAGGTTATTAAGCTCATTGTAAGTTGGAATAACGATTAGAGTCATAGCGAGAAAACAATTGGGTTTTTAAAAAATCGCAGGATGCTGTTGGTGCCACTCCGTTGATTGCTCATAGGCATGACCAACGCGGAAGAGCCGTTTTTCCTCGAAGGAAGGGCCGAGGAGTTGAAGGCCAACCGGAAGCTCCACGCCATCGCGTTTAGAAAAACCGCAAGGAAGACTCATACCACAAATACCAGAGAGATTTCCAGCAATGGTGAAGATGTCGGCAAGATACATTTTGAGAGGATCTAAAACTTTTTCACCTAATTTAAAAGCTGTTTCAGGAGAAGTCGGCGAGAGGATGAAATCTACTTTTTCAAAAGCTTCTTCAAAATCTTTTCGAATGAGTGTTCTCACTTTCTGAGCTCGCAAGTAATAGGCATCATGATGTCCTTTGGTGAGAACATAAGTTCCAAGAATGATGCGTCGTTTTACCTCTGCGCCAAATCCTTCTTCGCGTGTTTTTTCATACAGAGAGAGGAGGTCAGTAGACCGTGTAGTGCGATGCCCATAACGGATACCATCAAAGCGAGCGAGGTTAGAAGAGGCTTCTGCGGTCACAATGATGTAATAGGTGGAAACAGCATACTCGGTATGAGGGAGTGAAATTTCAACTGGCTCCGCGCCCAGAGAAACAAGCTGTTGAATCGCTTTATCGACAGCATCACGAACGCCTGGTTCCATGCCATCGACGAAATATTCTTTAGGAATACCAAAACGCATTCCTTTCAAATCATGGCCAATTTCCGAAGTGAAATCTTCGTGAGGGAGTTGGAGTGATGTTGAATCGTGAGGATCGTGCCCTGCAATCGCATTGAGTAAAAGAGCACTGTCTTCGACGGAGTGGGTGAGAGAACCGATTTGGTCGAGCGAAGAGGCAAAGGCAATCAAGCCATAGCGTGAGACGCGACCATAAGTTGGTTTGAAGCCCACGCAACCGCAGAGTGCTGCTGGTTGACGAATCGAACCGCCCGTGTCGGAGCCAAGCGTTGCCAAGGCCATGCCAGCCGCGACAGCAGCAGCAGAGCCGCCACTGGAGCCGCCAGGAATGCGAGTCTGATCCCACGGATTGTATGTTGGATGAAAAGCAGAATTTTCGGTGGAAGATCCCATCGCAAATTCATCCATATTGAGGCGGCCCATTGGAAAGGCTCCGGCAGCGCGTAAGCGAGTGATCACGCTAGCATCATAGGGAGCACGATAATTGCCAAGAATTTTAGAAGAAGAGTTTGCAGGAGCATTTTTAACAACGATGGCATCTTTAATGCCAATCGGGATACCTCCCAGTGGCTTGCTCAAATCAGCCTGCAATGCTTCTTGGCGAGCTTGTTCGCTATCCCAAGAAAGATAAGCTTTGATTTTTGGATTAACGGCTTTGATTCGTGTTTCTAATTCCTCTAGCAATTCGAGAGGTGAAATTTTACCAGCAACTAAGAGGCGTCGTGCTTCAGCAATGGTGAGAAAAGGAGAGGATTTCATTTTTGAAAAGGGAAGATGGAAAAATTATTCTAGCACTTTTGGAACAACGAAGAGTCCGTTCGCCTGATGAGGCGCTTGTTCGAGGACAACTTGTTTTGGCAGGCTTTCCCCAACGACATCTTCACGAACAACGTCAAAAACAGAAATGGCATGAGCTGTTGCTTCGATGCCGCTAAGATCAAGTGTATTAATTTTAGCAATATGTTCTAAGACCCGTTCCAATTGGCTCGTAAAGAGCACTTCTTCATCAGTGGTAAGTTGAATACGAGCGAGACGTGCGAGATAGGCAACATCGATAGCAGGAGTAGAGGCAGACATAAAATTTTGGATGGTGAATCGAAAAATATATAAGTTTAAAATGACAATGGGAAATATAAAATAGAGCTTGTTTTGGATGAGGCTATTGTAACGACATCGCTCTGAAAACTTGATAACAATTGAATGCACAGGAAAAGTAAAGGGTAACGAGTAACGGGTGGATATAAACAGTAAAGCATAGCACTTTTTGTAAAATTGATCTGTTAGGATAAGGCTTTTTTAGTTCAAATTTGCGAAGCAAGTGAATAGACTCTTTACCCGTTACTCATTACTTTGTCTGTAGCTGGCCTAGGTATCTAAGAAAAATAAATAGTCATTTTTAAAAATCAACTTTTCTAAATAAGTTATATATGGACAACCTTTCTTTACATAGCTCTCAATCTTCACTGTCTGCGATAACAGAACCTCCTTTTTTGGGAGATGACCACGGATCATCAGATACTCCCTTGGCGGCGCCTAAATCTTTTTTTGGACGACGTGTCACTTTTCAAACAGCGATTGATTGCCATCACTCTTCTTTGCTTAGTTTGCAGGAGGCGCAGGAGCTTCGAATTCGTTCTTCATCAGGGTTGAGTGATCAAACTAATCTTTCTCAGCGAATCAGGGCGTTGAAGGGGAGAGCTCTTGCCTACTCCATTTTAAAAAACGAGGCAGAAGCAGAATTTCAGAGTGACGCAGGCGAGAATCTGATGCAACTAGAACCAGCAACAGAGCTTAGCAATGCCCAAGCGAATGCCGCTCGTTCCAATGGGAATCAAGCGCCAGAGGTTGCAACATTATTGCCAGCAGAGCTCCCTGCGCCTTTTTTTGGTGCTGGAATAACAACTGATTTTTATAATATTCGGCGGAAACAACGGCAGCAATTGAAGATTGCGGCGGCTCATCAGGAGAAGGCAACAGAATGTTTGAGAGAGGTTCGCAACAGGACAAAGTTTCACGCTCTTTTAAAAGAACATGGCGATCCTCAAGCAGCAAAAATCTTTGGAAAAATTATTGCTCAACTTAAAAATAAAGCCGACTACCATACGGTGATATCTCGGCAAACGGAGATGCGGGCTTATGGTCATGATCGAGCGTCGCCCGGAGCACACAATGTTATTGCTCAAGGAAATTATGAATTGGAATTTCCTGTTAGGCCACCTTCCGACGCTGGTAGAGCTCAAGAGGTAAGAAATCCTAAGGAAGATTTAATTAGACTTCCAAAAACAAAAGCGATACCGCTTGCTTCAGTAAAATTTTCTGAAAACAAAAAACTATCAACGAAAGCAAAACAACAGCTTCCTGTTGCTGAAAAAATAATGGTGAAAGAAGCAACTGCAGAGCCCCCTAGAAATCTTAAACTTTCTCAAGCTGAAGCTAGAATAGTGAGTAAACCTCTTCAATCGCCTTACTAAGAGCTTCTACAGCCTGATCGATTTGTTCTTTCGTGATGCAGAGAGGAGGCATTAATACAATGGTATCGCGAATGGGGCGAGTGAGGAGTCCATGCCTGCGGGCAGCCCGGCAGATCTTCGCTCCCATTTGATCTTGCCATGGGTAAGGGATTTTTGACACTGGTTCCAACATAACATCAATGCCAGCAATAAGACCGCACTGGCGAATATCAGCAATCTGAGAAATGTTCTTCAACGTGGCCAGCGCCTTCCCGAAGTGCTTTATGGTTGATGGTAGTTTTTCTAACACTTTTTCTTCTTCAAAAATATCAAGGCTTGCTAAAGCTGCTGCACAGCCGATCGGATGGGCAGTATAGCTGTGGCCATAGTAAAAAGTCTTTTGTTCTTCGGTGCTTCCTAAAAAAGCAGCATAAATTTTTTCTGTGACCATCGTTGCTGCGAGTGGCACGGTGCCTCCAGTGAGACCTTTGGCGATAGCTAGCAGGTCGGGTGTGATCTGTTCTTGTTCACAAGCAAACATGGCGCCGGTGCGGCCAAAGCCAGTCATGACTTCATCTAAAATTAAGAGCGCTCCGGAGCGATTACAGAAAGCCCTCGCGGCTCGTAACATTCCTTGAGGCCAGGAACGCATACCGGCGACGCCTTGAATGATTGGCTCAAGAATGATCGCTGCAATCGATTCCGGATGAGAGAGAGCTTCCAGTTCAGGCATACTAGCTACATGTTCAACAGGAAAATGAATACCAGCAAAGCGGTCAGAAAAAAGTGGAATTCCGCTCAGGCTCGCTGCTCCAGCAGTGTCGCCGTGATAGCAGTTACTAAAAGCGACAAAGCGTTTTTTTTGCGGATGACCGATGAGTTGCCAATATTGAAACGTCATCTTGAGCGCAGCTTCAATGGCGGTAGAACCATTATCGGAAAAGAAAACACGCGAGAGTGAATTTTTTGGAAAGAGCGCAACAAGGCGTTCCGCTAATTTAATAGCGCCCGGATGAGTTGTTCCGAGAAACGAGGTGTGATCAAGTTGCGCAGCCTGACGTTGAATGGCTGCGACAATATGAGGGTGAGAATGGCCGTGAATATTTGTCCAAATAGAACTATTGCCATCAATGTAATCACGACCGTGAATATCTTGGAGATAAACTCCCTTTCCTGAAACGATGATCAGAGGGTCTTCAGAGCACCATTCTTGTTGTTGCGTGAAAGGATGCCAGAGGTGAGTGTGATCAGTTTGAGTTAGTTTTACTGGACTATTCATCAGTTTTCGCGAGCTCCGCCAACATCTGTTTTGCTAAAATAATATCATGATGAGCGGCACGACGACGGCGATATTTACGATCAAGCACCTCTAAGAAGGAGAGGAGATCAGCTTCTGATGGAACTTTGTGATAAGTCCATGTTTCAACATCAGCTCGTTTCGATTGGAAACGCCAACGAGCAGCTTCTTTTGAAACGCGAATCTCACGTTTAACGCGATCTTCGTCGCGAACAATCCATCCATGACAATTTCTCATTTTATAAAGCGAGGTTCTCTACCTGATTTAACGTAAGTCCAGTTAGTTGACAAATTTGGGTCATGGGGATTCCTGAATGATGCATTTTTATTGCAACTTCATTTAATCCTTCAGCTTTTCCCTCAGCTCTGCCTTTGGCTTCACCCTCAGCTTTTCCTTCTTTATACCTGCCTCCCAATAAAGTTCTTTCAGAACTCACGGCATCCCAGCTTTTGTCATAAGCGAGCAATTCGGCTTCACTGTAGGAAGAGACTTCTAGGAGCGAGAGCGCTTCCTTGATGGAATCTACTTCTAAGAGGCTAGGATCGACTGTTACTGTTTTTTCGTTAATCTCTTTCAAAAAGCGAAGCCAAAGAACAGTAACTTTTTTTGCCGTGATACTTGTTGGTTTGAAGTTTGGGAGCTCGATGAGCACCAATTGAATATCTTCTAAACTCTTACTTCCATCATTAACATTAGTCATTTGGTAATGATGAAACCATTCCTGATCTTTAGAAAAAGTAGCATCAAGTAACGCCACTCCATAAACAGGACTGAGAAATTTATAATCTTCTCCTTTTTTAAGTTGTCGAGCATAGGTCGTTGCTGTGTTGAAAAGCATCCGCTTCATGAAATCACTTGTCCATTGCAGCTGCATTTCTACAATGAAGTAACGTCCATGATTGTCCTTGCAGCGCACATCAACAATCGAGTTTTTGAAAGCAGGTAGATCGGGAACATGTTCCGGTTGCAGATAAGTCAAACTCTCAATCACACAATTATGTGGCAGGGGCAAAATTGCATTTAAAAAACTTTTGAGCAAGTCGGGATGCTGACCAAAGATTTTTTTGAAAACCAAATCGCTTTTGGGATCGAGGTAACGGGAAATCATCGCGTCATTATTATAAAATCAGTGGGTCTGTCAAGCGACTTTTACTTTTCTTGAAGTTCCAGTAATATTGCAGTACCTTCTGGTAGGGCAATTACCAAAACTTGAATTTTTAATATACGACCTAAAGTTATGAAATCGTTAATAAAAATTTTTGTTTATCTTGTTCTTTCCGTTTTGATCGGGGCTTTGCTAGCGCCGCTCTTTTATGAAATCATTTTACTGCTTCCAGCAGATCGTTTCGGCTTTATCGGACCGCTGCTCAGCTCCATGCAGCAGATGCCCTTTCATCGTTACGTTTCTCGCACCATTCAAATCAGTGCTTTGATTTTACTCTGGCCAACGATCAGGTCACTTAAAATACAACGCTTATCAGATCTTTCGCTTTATCCCAATCATCATGTTGCTGACGATTTTTTGAAAGGATTCGCGGTGGCTCTTTTTCCTTTGTGGCTTGTAGAGGCCCTTTTTATCAAGTTTCAGTGGTATCTTTTGGAAGGTTTGTATTCTTGGCAGGTCGGAGTGAAAATTTTAACTACGGCGCTCACCGTCGCTGTTTTAGAAGAATTTTTATTTCGAGGAGTGATCTTGGGATTAATGCGTCGTTTTTTGAAAAGTGAGGCTGCCATTATTGTTGTAGCATTTTTGTTTGCAGGAGTTCACTTTTTGAATCTCTCTCGGATTAATGAAACAACAATCCATTGGTGGAGCGGTTTTTCTTTGTTGTTACAAGGTGATCAGCATGGCGCTACATGGCCGTTAGCAGTTGGGGCTTTTGTAACTCTTTTTTTGCTAGGCGTTCTTCTTGGGTGGGTGACTGTTTGTACAGAATCGCTCTGGCTAGCTATCGGGCTACATTCAGGATGGATTTTTGCTCAACAAATATTTCATGCCGCGACGCTGGAAAACTTTTCTGATCTCTTGCCTTGGTGGGGCCCCTTTCAAATTTATGGCATGGTTCCTGTAGGTCTTCTTGTCCTGATACCGTTAGGAGCGACAGCTTTTTTAATAAGGAAAATTGTGGCTCGACGCAGAGACTCTTCTTTCAGGTGAATCTTTTTTTAAAAAACTTTTTCATCTCGCTAAGTAATTTGTTTTATCCCCGCCATTGCGCGGGATGTCAGCAGGCGCTATTGCAAGAAGAGCTTCTTTGTCATGACTGTTGCAATCAGATGAGACCTGTCTCAGAACCTTGTTGTCAGATTTGTTCTTATCCTTTGGTATCTTTTCATCTCCGAACCTGCAGCAACTGCGCTGAACGAAAGCTTCACTTTGTTGCGGCGGTAAGTGCCTTTTGCTATCGAGGTCTCACCAAAGATTTGATGAGTCGATATAAATATGGTCGTGATCAAAGTCTGAAAACGCTATTGCAACAACTCATCGTGAGGGGACTGCAGGATGAACGTCTCCAGGAAATAGATTTTGTGGCAGTGGTTCCTGTGCCGCTCTATCGACTGCGAGAACGGGAGAGGGGATTTAACCAAGCCCTTCCTCTAGCCAAGGCGGTTGCCAAACAAAAAAACGTGCCCCTCTGTTCGCTTTTAAAAAGAGTCGCTCCTACTTCATTTCAGGCTGCCTCTGATCGACAAAAGCGTTTGAAAAATTTATCAGGTGCTTTTGCATTACGAGGTCCTACTTCACTTCATGGCAATTATCTTTTAGTCGACGATGTCCTCACAACAGGTGCTACTTTGGATGAGTGTGCTAAAGTTCTGCTTGAGGCAGGTGCTGACAACGTCTGGGCTATAACATTGGCTCGATGAAAATTTTTCTGTTCCCTGCAGTTTCTTCCCTGTAACCTGCAACCTGTTTCCTGTAACCTGTATTTATGACCATCTTTAAACGACCCTCCTTAAAATTTGCTTCCAAACGCAAGCGCGAGATGCCAGAAGGCCTTTGGACGAAATGTCCTGAGTGCGGTGAAATGATCCACCATTTGGCATTGGAGCAAAACCTTCGTGTCTGTTCTCCTTGTGGATATCATTTTTCTTTTTCTGCACGAGATCGCGTTGCGAATCTCGTCGACGAAGGTTCTTTTGTTGAAACACAAGCTTCACTGGAATCAATCGATGTCCTCAAATTTAAAGGCGTTGCCGCTTACGAGGAACGCCTTCGTTCTTATCAAAAAAAGACGGGGGAAAAGGATGCGGTTGTGACGGGAAATGCCACGATTGAGGGACGTCCTTTTGGACTTGCTGTCATGGATTTTCAATTCTTAGGAGGAAGCATGGCCTCCGTTGTTGGAGAAAAAATCACTTCTATCATTGAAGCTTCTACACAAGCAGAGCAACCAGTCGTGATCGTTGCTGCCTCTGGTGGCGCACGCATGTATGAAGGAGTTTTTAGTTTGATGCAGATGGCTAAGACGAGTGGCGCTCTAGCACGACATGCAGCAGCAAAACTCCCTTTCGTTTCGGTGCTGACGAATCCAACGATGGGAGGTGTCACTGCCAGTTTTGCAACATTGGGAGATGTTATTTTAGCAGAGCCTAAGAGTATGATCGGATTTGCGGGACCACGCGTCATTCGAGAAATTGCTCATCAAGAGCTTCCTCCAGGATTTCAAACAGCAGAGTTCTTACTCGAACATGGCCTTATCGATGCGATTGTTCATCGGGCTCAATTGCGGCCTAGGCTTGCCATGATCTTTGATCATTTGGTATTTCATTAAGAACCCTCGTTTTTCTCAATACGGTTTTGAGTTTATCGATTTCTAAGATGAAGCTGATCTGCTGTTTGAATTTTTCATTAAGCAAAAATGATTTTTCCATATCAGACTTTTATTATGCCAATTCCTCTTTGTATCGTTGAACCATTTTTTCCAACCCCAGATAAAGAGCATCGCAAATAAGAGCATGGCCGATGCTCACTTCATCGAGCCACGGAATGTTTTGTTTGAAAAATTTTAAATTTTTTGCATCAAGATCGTGGCCGGCGTTAAGCCCCAGACCGAGCTCTTGAGCCTTTTTAGCAGCAGCCACGTAGGGAGCCACTGCTGCTTCTTGTTGGTTTTTTTCAAATTGCTTGGCGTAGCCTTCGGTATAGAGCTCAATCCGATCAGTGCCAGTAGCCTTAGCCCCTTCGACCATTGCAACGTCAGGATCTACAAAAATAGAAACACGAATTCCCGCTTGTTGAAAAAGGGGAATGATTTCACGGAGATATTTTTGATGTTCGATTGTATCCCATCCATGATTCGAAGTGATTTGTCCCAAGGCATCCGGAACCAGGGTCACTTGCTGTGGCTTTACTTCCAAAACAAGATCCACAAATTTTTGCTCGGTTGGATTTCCTTCAATATTAAATTCGGTAGAAATGACCTTTTTTAACTGACGCACATCATCGTAGCGAATATGTCGCTCATCGGGGCGAGGGTGCACCGTGATTCCATCAGCGCCGAACTTTTGAATATCGATAGCTGCTTGGATGACATTAGGATGATCTCCTCCGCGTGAGTTGCGCAGTGTGGCAATTTTGTTGATATTAACAGAAAGTTTCGTCATAAGAGTTAACTGCTATTTAACAAAAAATAATAAATCCAAGCAATCTCATAGCTATGAACTTGAAATACTTCTTTCTCCTTATCCCTTTAACCACTCTGCTAACCAGCTCTCTTGCACCTGCAGAGACCAAATGTTTTTTGGTAAAAGAAAATAATACAATGCGATGTCACGATGGCGAGGCGACAAAAAGATACTCTCCTTGTTCAACGTTCAAAATTGCTATCAGCTTGATGGGATACGAAGAAGGGATTCTTGTTGATGAAAAACACCCTCAAGTTGCCTATGAAGAAAAATATGGACCGTGCTTTTTAGAAGTTTGGAAGCAGCCACAAGACCCGATCAGCTGGATCCAAAATAGCTGCGTTTGGTATTCTCAATGGATTACTCCGCAACTGGGAGAAAAAAAATTTGCGGATTATGTTCAAAAATTCCACTACGGAAATGAAGATGTCTCGGGAGATCCTGGTAAAAATAATGGGTTAACACGGTGTTGGCTCAGCAGCAGCCTGAAGATTTCACCTGAAGAACAGTTAGCGTTTTTAGAAAAGCTGACCACTTTTCAACTGCCTGTCAGTCGCCGCGCTCAAGAGATGACTCAAAAAATTCTCTTTATAGAAAAACTTCCGCATGGCTGGAAACTCTACGGAAAAACGGGCAGTGGCTATCAATTAAAACCCGATGGCTCTCTCAATGAAGACCTGAAGACAGGTTGGTTTGTAGGCTGGGTCGAAAAAGGAGATCGTAAAATTCTCTTTGTCCATTACCTCGAAGACAAAGAAAAAAATGCTGCCTATGGCGGCCTTCGTGCCAAAGGTGAGGCAAAAGAAAAGTTAGCTGTTTTTTTGACGGAGAAAGAATGAGCAATAAATATCACGCCGTTTCAAAAGTGAAGTGCAACACTCTGCTCTGAAAAGCTAGCATTATGGGTTGCTCAAAGGTGTGTTACTTTTTGTTAGGTTAGACTTGAGGGTAGGAACAGGAAAGCGAGCAGGCAAGGAAGAATTAGATGGCACG
>JAPLTJ010000138.1 GCA_026398175.1 Verrucomicrobiia bacterium
GGTCGCGGCAGGCATCTGTTCATGCCTAATGTTGTAAATCAATTTTCTCTAAGTGTCCCGATTTATTTTAAAATTCTTGTGAAATTCGTCGCACTTGCAGATTCTTCATAAGTCAGGCACGTGTTAGCCGAATGTTTACCTATATTGCGTAAAATTTTTTATTTTTATTCACGTTTTTAGGTTTAAGAGAGCGAAAGAGATCTTATTTTAATAAAAGACCAACCTGTAATCGACAGCCGCCTGGATCCTCGCGTCCGCGAGGATGACGTCCAGGTGTAGCGATTGTTAATTTTTAACGTACACGTTGCCATTTATTTGGCTACTTTCATAATTTGCCCTAATTTTATTCAGGAGTTGTCGCTTCGTTATTACTGTTGTCACGCGTAGCAGGAGCCTCAACAACATTGATATGAAAAGTCAATGTCTTAGCTTGTTTATGAAGTAATGAATTTGCTTCACGAGTAAAAGTGATCGTTGTTTCTCCTAGTGGGCTTGGGACATCACGAGGATATTCGATAGTTGATGCTATAAAATAATAATCTGTTGCTGTTTTTGATATGTCTCCTAGTTTTAGCTCTGGCGATGGAAATATAAGATTGAGATGCATTCCAGTGATATCATTAAGACTATTGTTATCTAGTTGATACGTCCAATAATCACAAATCATACAGTTGGGCATATTCCAATAATCATCATCAGGAGTTCTTGCTGACCCTCCACCTGGAGCTTGTATAATAAAAGGAACATTTAAACGAATATTAACTAGCGCTCCTTGAGGAATCATCACAATGTCACCACCTTTTTCCACAGCGTCCTTTTTTCTTAACACAATGGCATTTTTATAATTAATGATTGATCCAGTAGAGGCATCTCCTGGATCTGCAGGATTGAAAATCGGAGGCATAGTCGGCACTGCCGCCCCCTGGCGCCAACGTTTTGCCAGCAAGAAGAGTAAGACCCAGGAACAAGGCAAGAACGAGAACGAGTGGTTTTGTTTTCATAGGTCTCGCGTTTCTAGCGCTCCCATGATGCCATGTAAAATAGTTTTTAAGAGGAAAGCCGATAACTCGTACTTCTTCCTCCAGCAGCTTCCTTGACAAGAATCCCATGCGCTATGAGTTCTTGAATATCTCGCAACGCTGTGTCATGAGAACATTTTGCTATCTTAGCCCAATTGTCACTTTTTAATTTTCCTTCGAATCCATCAAGGAGCTTACTCAACATCAAAGTTTGCCTCTCATTGAGAGGAGTTTTTGACCATCTATGCCAAAAATGGGATTTTTCTAAAACGGAAAAAATTTTTTCTTGAGCGCTTTCAATAGCACGTTCCAAACAGCCCAAAAACCAATCAAGCCATGCAGCATCATTCATTGATCCGTGTTGAGCAAATTCCAACTGTTGATAATAATTTTTCCTCTCTCGTTGAATCTGTGCTGACAAACTATAGAAGCGGCAGGCCAGGAGCATTTCACGTGTTTTGATACACAGGGGTCTATTAAAAAAGTTAGTACTTAAAAATAGCCTACGGCAAAACCATGTAGCGTGCCACGAGATTGAACTCACGGCGCTGTGCTGATAGAGGCAGGGAATGGGTA
>JAPLTJ010000062.1 GCA_026398175.1 Verrucomicrobiia bacterium
ATACCCATTCCCTGCCTCTATCAGCACAGCGCCGTGAGTTCAATCTCGTGGCACGCTACATGGTTTTGCCGTAGGCTATTTTTAAGTACTAACTTTTTTAATAGACCCCTGTGTATCAAAACACGTGAAATGCTCCTGGAAATGCTCCTGGCTAAACCTATTCTCCATCGACAACGTTGTCGATGTATACTAATATTTTTGCTAGACAAAAATACTTTCTTTGCCTGAAATAGCTCCTATGAAAAAACTCATCTTATCAATCTCCCTCATCGCTATCGTTGTGACTTTTATGACCGGCTGCAACACCATCAGCGGCATTGGTAAAGATGTTAGCTCATTGGGACGTGGAGTGGCTTCTGGTGCCAAGGCGATGGAGTAGCATCTGCGCAAGTTGTCTTGCACAGATGTAGTAAAGGGTAACGAGTGACGCGTTCTGAGACTTCTTTTTTCTGTGATGCTTTTCCTAAAAAAACGTCTCCGAAAAAACATATCGTAATAGTTATGAATTTTCCGATCTTAAAGATACTCGTTACTACCTCATGACTCACAAGGCCTCCTAACGAAAAAACACGTTAGATTTTTTGAAAACATGAGGCACTCATGATAAGCCACCTCTACATCCACATTCCGTTCTGTCCGAACATCTGTCCTTATTGCGCTTTCTATAAGGAATCAGCAGGAAGAGAACGTGTAGAAAAATTTCTCGAGGCACTCCTTGTTGAAGTCGAGTCTCATGCCGATCAACTGCGGCCTGAGACGATTTTTCTAGGAGGAGGAACGCCCAGTGCTCTTTCGCCAGTACAGCTTGAGTTTCTTTTTGAGGGATTGCATCGCTACCTCGATCTTTCAGCGCTACGAGAATGGACGATCGAAATGAATCCGGCGACGGTGGCTGCTGACAAAGCCAAACTGCTACGTGACGTAGGCATCAATCGCATTAGCATGGGCGTGCAATCGTGGGATGATGAGGTTCTCAAGACCTTGGGTCGCACGCACACCGCGCAGAAAGCAGAAGAATCTTTTCACCTGCTGCGTGATGCGGGTTTTCAAAACATCTCGATCGATTTAATCTTTGGAGTTCCAGGGCAATCCCTCACCTCTTGGCAAGAGACGCTAGAGAGGAGCCTCCGCCTTGATCCAGAGCACCTCTCCGCTTATGGCCTCACCTACGAAGAGGACACAGAATTTTTTCGTTTGCTAGGAAAAGGCGTCATGAAAGCGAACGAACATTTGGAGGCTGATCAATTTGAAATAACGACTGATCTTCTCTCCGCTCATGGTTATGAGCAGTATGAAGTTTCTAACTACGCAAAACAAAATCACACTTCCCTCCACAACACCGCCTATTGGTTGGGACGTGACTACCTTGGTCTAGGTCCCAGCGCCTTTTCAACCGTTGCAGGAAAACGGTGGCGCAATATTCGCGAAACAGGCTTGTACAGCTCGAGCACCATGAGTGGTCAAACAGCCCGTGACTTTGAAGAACCCCTCTCTCCTGAAACGCTAGCCTCCGAGCGAGCTGCCTTCGGACTCCGCACGCATCATGGTCTTCCATTTGATCACGGAAAAAAGTGGCAACACGAATTAGAAAAAATGGAAACTCACGGTTTGCTTTATCGCACTGAGGACCGCTGGCTCCTCACCTGCCGAGGAAAATTATTGGCGGATACCGTTGGCGAAATTTTCGTCTAGGAACAACGAAGCCGTTCTTCCTGCAATCTATTCTGGTACCAGTGGCGGGACTCGAACCCGCACTCCGCTTTCGCGAAAAGGGATTTTAAGTCCCTTGCGTCTGCCATTTCGCCACACTGGCTAGAAAAGAAAGTGAGGATAGCCACAAAAAAAAGTAAACTCAACTCTTAAACTATTTTCATCACCACCAACTGCTCAATACGATGCCTATTCATCTTGAGAACTTCAAAACGAAAGCTTTTCCAAATAATAAATTCTCCTTCATGGGGAACATGCCCTAAGTGATGAAGAAAAAATCCTCCTATGGTTTGGTAACGAGTCTCTTCTTCATTCAATTCTCCAAGAGGCATATCAAGAGCCTCTCGCGCCTCTTCAAAATTTAATCCAGCATCCACCATCCAGCTATTTTGTGTCTTCTGAATTAATTTTGGATAGTGTTGTTTTACTTCACGCTCTGGTAATATTCCCACAATTGCTTCAAAAACATCTTTCAGCGTTACAATTCCCTCGACCACACCAAATTCATCAACAACAAGAGCGGTGTGGCATTTTTTGCTACGAAATTCTTCAATGAGCTGTGAAGCCGTCATAGTTGCAGGCACATAAAGCGGCGTTGCAATAACATCAGAAAGTTTCACAGAGCCCACCAACGAAATATTAGCCCACAATGATTTTACAGAAACAATACCTGCAAGATGATCATGCGTTCCTTGAAAAACAGGAAATTCGGAATGACCACTTTTGGCAATACAGCACCAATTATTTTCTTCTGTATCATCGAGGTTGAGCCACACAAATTGAGAACGTGGCGTCATGATGTCATCTAGCAGTTGATCATCTAAATCAAGAACACGCTCGACCATCTTTTTTTCTGAAGCATTAAAAACACCACTGTGCAATCCTTCATCCAAAATATGGATAACTTCTTCATCTGAAGCAGGAGCAGTAGCATGCAAGGAGAGACCAAAGCATTTTAAAAAACGAGCTGTCAAATGTTCCATCATCAGAGCGATCGGACGAATTGCAACTACGGCCGTGCGGGCTACTGGCCAAGTTATCTTAGCAATGATCGATGTCGTCGAAGATTCTCCTAGCGCTCTCGGCAGCACAATGCCAAAAAGCAAGATGGTGAGCGTTAAGAAAATAAAAACTCCCGTAAATGCAAAAAAATGTTTCCATCCTTGCAAGGAGGGAAACAAGGTTTCCAAGGTGTCCGTCGTCATGACCGCTGTGAATACAAAAATAAAAACAGCAATAAAGCGAAAAATAGGCCGCAAGTGATAAATCCTAGAAGATCTTTCTGTATTCTCTTTTGCCGTTTTTAACGATGCTTCTCCAAGAACGAACATTCCTCCTAGTAAAACCAAAAAAAATGATTCTAACAACGCCCGCAATAGGGGGAGGATCCATGGGTGATCGATGAGCATGAGAGCAAGTTAACAGGGTGCAGACTGTAGATGAATTACAAAAGCTCTTTGAGTTGTTCCATTGTAAATCCTGTAGCACTCACAATCTGATGCGTTGACAATCCTAATTGGTGCAGTTTGATAGCAACTTCAGCAAGACCCTCAGCCTTTCCTTCAGCCTTTCCTTCAGCCTTTCCTTCAGCCTTTCCTTCAGCCTTTCCTTTAGCCTTTCCTTTAGCTTCACCTTCAGCAAGACCTTCAGCTTTTCCTTTATCCATTCCATCGCTAAAAGAAGTTTCTAATGTACTTCGAGAAATCCTCACATCATTGATATGACGATCATAGGCAGAACGTTCCTCTTCGGAAAGATTCAGCAGAGCTAGTTTCTGTCCCGCTTCGCGAATTCCCTGGGCGTTAAACTCAGGTTTGACTTCTGATTCCTTCAAGGTGTAAATCCATTCGTCCAACGTGTCTTTCACGGTCAAATCAAATCCACTAACTTTGAGAATGTAGTATTCTGGAAAAATATGAGCCACATGATCGACATGAGAAGGATAATGTTTTTTTTCGTTGTCAGTTAACTGCAACTGATCTTTTTTGTGGATGCCCGTGAATTGATTCGTACCATGATAGATATAATCTTCTCCATGTCCTAAATCAAAGTAGACAATGTTGACCGAGATGATGTGTGGAATTTCTCCGTAACGATCACCTTCCTTGAGATGCTCTACTACAACTTTGGAAACACCGTACAACATGCGCGCAAGGAAGTCCCACTCGCGATCAACTTGAAGCTCGATAATGACCTTTTCTCCATTTGCTAACTTCGCAAAAATGTCGACGCGATTCGATTTGTCCTCCGCGTGCCTCTTGTTCGACTCACTTTCCAAGAGTGACTCAATCTTCACATCAGTCCCCAGCAGCTCCGACAATAAACCTTCCAAGATCGGAAAATTCTCTTTCTGACGCAGCACCGTCTTCATCGCCCAATCAAATTGAATCAGCTTCTTCGGTTTCATAGGACCAAGGACTCTACTGGAAGCCGTCAAGAGGTGTCAATTTGTATTTGCTCAT
>JAPLTJ010000067.1 GCA_026398175.1 Verrucomicrobiia bacterium
GGTCGCGGCAGGCATCTGTTCATGCCTAATGTTGTAAATCAATTTTCTCTAAGTGTCCCGATTTATTTTAAAATTCTTGTGAAATTCGTCGCACTTGCAGATTCTTCATAAGTCAGGCACGTGTTAGCCGAATGTTTACAATAAATTCTCATGTCATTTTTCAAATTTAAATTTGTTTTTTTAAAACTTTGCAACTCGCTCGCTCCCGCGAGGCTCGCCCCTGCGGGGCTGCCTTCAGCAGTCGATCCGGCGGCTGCCACGCCGCACGTATGTTTTATCCCTTTGATCGCTTCCATCGCTGTGAATCTCTTCTTTCTTCTTGCTTCCATCTCTGTAATTTCAAAAAAAAGAGATTGAGGGCACGACGATAAGATGATTCATTTAAGTGAGATAAAAATTTCTTGAACTTATGAATACTGACACGCCATCGCCCAGTGCTGAAGAAGGAGCCGTCTCCGCTCCTTTTGAAAAACTTCCAAAACTAAATTTACCGCCGAAGCCTGTCCTTGCGACAGCAACGACAACGGAAACGACTCCAGCTCCGGTCACTCCAGCTGCTCCTCCAGTCGGGGCTCCAGCACCAGCCACGTCCCTAACGCCAGTAGCCAAGCCAGCGCCAGAGCCTCCACCGATTGCAGCAAGCTCAGAAAAAATATCTCCTCCCCCTGCTCCCACTCCAGTTGTGCCTCCAGCAAAAAAACCAGAAGTCACAGAAGCTCCATCACCTAATAAAAAACGTGCTACCTTAAGCATGCCTTTGGCGATGATTGCCTTTGTGGTGGCTATTCTTGGGCTGATCGTACAGCTTTTGTCTTTCTTTCATCTTTTCTAAACTCGATTTAAATCCCCTATCTTCTTTTTCATTTCACTTTTTTGTGTAACATATCAATCAATCTTATTCTTAAAACTTATGGCTTCTGCAAACGTTCTCGAACTCACTGATGCAACTTTTCAACAAACCGTTGCTTCATCTCCAACTCTTCTCGTCGATTTCTGGGCACCGTGGTGTGGCCCTTGCAAAATGATTGGACCAATTATTGAGGAAATTGCTACCGAGCTTGCTGGAAAAGTTACCGTCGCTAAAGTTAACGTCGATGATTGTCCCACGATTTCTGCAGAGCATCGCATTTCGGCGATTCCAACGATCATGATTTTTAAAAATGGAGCCCTTGCCGATCGCTCGACAGGCCTGGCTTCAAAGGCTGCTCTGCTTGCAAAGCTGCAGTAAGCAGAAAAAAATTCACAGAATACGTGCGGCGTGGCAGCCACTGGATCGACTGCCGAAGGCAGCCCCGAAGGGGCGAGCCTCGCGGGAGCGAGCGAGTTGAAATGGAAGCGATGGAAGGGATAAAGAATTTTAGGAAAAGGTAAAAATAACATGTCGAAGCATTCTAGAGCCTCTTCAAAATTCGCTGATGTGGATGATGCACAAGGAACGAGGAGCGCAGCTGAGGAGCGTATTGAAATACGTGACGAAAGCGTGCACCTCGGTGACGATGTGCAGCGCCACAACAGTAGAATTTGGGAGAGCTTCTACATGCCTGCAGAGTGGGAACGGCACGAGGCCACCTGGATCTCCTGGCCTCACCGCGATGGCATCAGCTTTCCTGGTCGCTACAATGAAGTCATTCCAACTTTTGTTGAAATGGCACGGGCCATTGGAACATCGGAGATTTTACGCATCAATGTCCGCGATGCAGCACAAGAAGCTGAAGTCAAAAAATTATTAGGAGCTCACTTACCTCCGGAGCATCTCGAGTTTTATCATATCCCAACTCAAGAGCCATGGTGTCGTGATCACGGTCCGATTTTTGTGCGAGAGGAAAAAACCAAAGAGCTCACAATTCTTGATTTTCGTTACAATGCCTGGGGTGAAAAATATCAGTCCTTTGATGCGGATGATAAAGTCCCCTCAATCATTGCTGACTTGCTTCACTTGCCGCGCGTAGAGCCTGGCATCGTCTTGGAAGGCGGCTCCATTGATGTCAATGGCGCTGGCACTTTGCTCACGACAGAATCGTGCCTCCTTAATCCCAACCGCAACCCCACTTTTTCTAAAGAAGATTTAGAAAAAGTTCTCAAACAATTTCTCGGGGTTTCCCAAATTCTTTGGCTCGGCGACGGAATTGAAGGAGACGATACTGATGGCCACATCGATGACATCACTCGCTTTGTGAATGAAGATACGGTTGTCACTGCTGTTGAAAAAAATTCTGCCGATCCTAATCACGCACTCTTGGAAGAAAACTTAAAACGCTTGCGAACGATGAGATTGCCCAATGGTTCTCCGCTTAAAGTTATCGAGCTTCCGATGCCACCACGGATTGAACGTGAAGGCCAACGCTTGCCTGCGAGCCACGCTAATTTTTATATCACCAATCACTCCGTGCTCCTGCCTACCTTTGGAGGAGCCTCTGATCAAGTTGCCAAGAGCATCTTAGCCGACCTCTTCCCTACCCGCACGATTGTCCAAATTGACTGCCGTGAACTGATCTGGGGATTGGGTGCTTTTCATTGTTTGACCCAACAGATGCCAGTTTCATGAAACACCATTCTCCTGGTTTTTTAAAATTAGTCAGCGAAGCTAAGAAAAAAATTCATGAGATCACGCCAGCTCAGTTGAAAGAAAAACTGGATCAGCACGAGCTGCTCCAGCTCATTGATGTTCGTGAAGAGAGCGAGTGGGCTTCAGGCCACATTCCAACAGCACTTCATCTCAGCAAAGGAATTATCGAACGCGATATCGAGAAAAAATTTCCGGATCTCAACACGCCAATTGTTACTTATTGCAGCGGCGGATTTCGCTGCGCACTCGTTGCTGAGACTCTTCAAAAAATGGGATACACCACTGTCTCCTCGCTAGAATCAGGCTCTCAGGGCTGGTTCGATGCAGGTCATCGTCTTACTCCAAACGAATCGACTTAATCACGATTTTCTCCATCGGAAAGTTATTACTGTTAGCCGGAATGACGCTTACCGCATCGAGCACCTCAAGTCCTTCGGTCACTTCGGCAAAAACAGTATACTCGCCATTGAGCTGTGGCATTGGTTCTAAACAAACATAGAACTGACTTCCATTGGAAGCGCGCAGAAGATTGATATTATCAGGCAATCGAGACATCGCAACCGAACCACGTTGATGGGGTAGATGAATCTCCGCGGGAATTGTATGTCCAGGGCCGCCTGTGCCCGAGTAGTTACTCTCGCCATGACGGCTCTTCGGGTCCCCCGTTTGCACGAGGCTGTGAGCAAAGATGCGATGGAAGCGCATGCCATCATAATAGTGTCGCGTTACGAGTTCCTTGAAATTACTAACGGTCTGAGGCGCGGCTCCCTCACGAAAGGCGATCACCACGCGCCGTGTTTCTTTTTCTTTTGGAAACTTGATCTCCATCACAGCCACTTGAGGCCCACCAGAAGAGGGTGACGGGGTTGTAGCACATCCTGCAAAAAAGAGGAGGCTCGCTAAAACAAAAAGATATTTCATGTCATTATTATTTTCTTACGATTATTTCACAGGTTCTTTTTGAATCTTCATCAAAAGCCAGCAATCGTTTTCCAGGAACTGCATTGTCGCGTGCCACATAGCCAAGAGCAATAAATTTTCCTGAGTCAGATTGTTTAGCTACGCTTGTAATAAAGCCAACAACTTTTTCTGGTTCAGCAGGAGAGACTAATTTCATTCCTGGAACTAATCCCTCTTCTTCTTGGGTGGCAATGAGAGAAATCAAGAGACGATTCACATGCCCCACACTTCGCAAGCGTGAAATCACCTCTTGCCCGACATAACATCCTTTGTTGTAATCGATCGCTTGCCTCTCCAAATGAGCCTCTGGAGGGAGCCGATCAGGCGTCAGTTCAGCCCCCCATTTGGGAACACTTTGTTCAATCCGTAAGACTTCAACTTGATCTTCCGTCAAAGTTTGATGTTCTTTCAAAAAATCAGAAGGCAGCTGCGAAACCTTGATATCTTTTCCAGGAAGAGCCAGTCTTGGAACCAAGACTCCTGAAATTTTTTGCAGGACCGGATCGTCAAGCAACGCTCCAAAAACATGAATAGTCGGCTCCGGAGGAATAACTTCTATCACGACATCATCAGCAACTAGATAACGCTCCAAGCGCGCCAGCAACTCCTCAGATAACTCAAGAGGCGCTTCTAGCACGATCGCCTCTTCTTGAAGCGTGATCCAAATCACCGCCGAAAGTTTTCCTTTCGGTGTCAGCAGGCAGGCCTGCATCACTTCTCCTGAAACGAGTCGCTTTAAATCATTGGTCACTTGGCCATTTAAGTAGCGCAATCGATCACTGCCTGTCACACGAATGAGCAATCGCTCTGGAAGGTAAAAAAAAGAGTCAGGCATTGAAGGAAAAAGCTGCACAAAGCGTCATTCCAGCGAACGCTGAAACCCAGGAGAACACCTAGACAAAGCTAATGATGGTATAAAATGGTGCTTCATTTTATTTTCCTAAAATTTTTTCTTAAAAAAATTAAAGAGAGCAGCAAATCCCTTTTTTGAATGTTCAGCTTTTTCCTCAACAGGAGAATGAGAGGGAGGCTTCAACGAAAAAAGATTTTGTTCGGCACCAGGAAAACTATACTCGGCTGCCATAGCAGCAAGGTCAGCATCCCCCAATCCACGTTCCACAGCGCGATTCAAAGCACCAGCTACAGCTGCTGTTGTTGGAAATTCCGTTCCATAAGAATGGGCTATCTCCAGTCCAAATTGAAGATCTTTCAACATGTTCTTACTCGAAAAACGAGGTTCATAATCAGCTCCCAACATCTGTGGGAGCTTCATGGCAAGCGTGCTAGAGTTAGCAGCACTATGTTGGAGGGTTTCGCCTAGCTTGTCGAGAGGCACCCTCCCTAATTTTAAAAGCTCTAATGCCTCAGCTAAAGAAGCCACTTGTGCTGCAATTAAAATATTGTTCGCAATCTTAACATATGTTGCCGCTCCAACGGGCCCGACTTCCACAATTTCTTTTGAAGAGACTTCAAGCACAGGACGAACTTGATTCAAAACATTCACAAATCCTCCCACAAAATAAACAAGCTTTCCCTCAGCAGCAGCATCGCGACTTCCAGTAAAAGGGGCATCGAGGAATTGGGCTCCTCTCCGCTCCACCAAAGAAGCAGCTTCTAATGTTTGGTTAGGATGAACCGTAGCATGATTTAAGACTACATGACGCGCAGTCAGTGCTGGCGAGAGATTTTGTAAAACCTCTAATAAAGCTTTTCCATCCTGAACAAAAATCTGAATGATATCGGCAGCTGCAGCAACCTCCGCTGGTGAAGCTAGAAAATTAGGCTCTGCACGAGGCGTCCTATTCCAGACAACTAGAGAAAAATCAGCACGTCGTAAGTTAGCGGCAACTCGGGAACCAATAAGCCCTAGACCGATGAGGCCGATAGTTTGCTTTTTTTGCATGGAAGAAATTCAAATTTCTATAGAAAGTGCAAAAAAGAAAATGGCCACAAAGAACAAAAAGAAATCAAAGAAAAATCTTCTCTTTAATTTCTAGAATTTTTTTTGAAAAAATTCTTCTTTGAGTTTTTTGTGGCAATTCTTCTTATTGCCTTACTTCGCAGCTGGTACAGCCGGTGTTGAAACAGGAGGAGCTGTTGTAACTCCGGCTGGTGTTGTTGCCGTTGTTTTTGCAGTTCCAGCAGCAGTCTTTACCGTAGCGGCGGCAGCAGAAGCCTTGACTGCAGCAGGATTTGGGGTCATAGGCCTCATCATTGGCATAGGAGGAGGAGCTGGAAGAGTGTTTTCAATTTTTGCTGTTTGGCGAAGCTGTTGCATAAAAGTCTTGAAAGCAGCACGTCGTTTTTGATTTTGCAAATAAGCAACGATATTTTGTTTAGCTTCAGCAAAAGGAATAGTACCAGCAGCTTTTTTGTCAGTTACCTTGATGATATGATAGCCATATTTTGTTTTAACAGGAACTTGACTGATGGTTCCAACTGGTTGTGAAAAGGCAGCTGTCGCAAACTCAGGAACCATCTGTTCTTTGCTAAAAAACCCAAGGTCTCCACCGCGTTGTTTAGCACCAGGTTCTTCTGAAAGTTCAGAAGCAAGCTTTGAAAAATCTTCACCTTTATTCGCACGAGCGATAGCAGCTTTAGCAGCTTCTTCTTTGGCTTTAGCAATCTTTTCATTTTCTTCTTTTGCTTTAGTGGTTTTTGCCATCGCCTCTTTGTCCTTAGTAATGACCTCAGGAGGAGCTGGTGGAACCATAAAAAGAACATGAGAAGCTTTGACCATATCAGGATTTTCAAACTGCTTGATATTCTCCTTATAAAATTTCTCTGCTTCTGCGTCGGTCACTTCATCTTTGCCTTTGATTTGAGATTTGATCCAGTCAGTCTGACGCTTGGACTTTTTTAAGTTTGCTGTGAACTGATCCATGGTCTGTCCTGATTCTTTCAGCTTGGCGTCAAAAACATCAGGGGATGGAAACTGCTTTTTGATTTTTTCGATCTCGGCGTTAACATCAGCATCGGAAACTTGAACATTTGCTGACTTCTTGTCGACCAGCTTCTCCATGATCAAACCATCAAGAATTTGACGATAGGCCATGATCTTTTGCTCCGCGCCCAAAGAAGCAGGATTAACTCTGCTTGCATTCAATGCTTCTTTAAAAGCTTTCTCCAATTCGTCTTTAGAAATTTTAGTTCCATCAACAGTTGCAACAGGATCTTTCAAGGCAATAACTGCGGAAGTAGCGCCCGCAGCAGGAGGCAAACCCATTGGCCCACCAGGAAGCTTCGCTGTCGAGGCTGCTGTTATTCCTGCTTTAGGAGGAGTTCGTAGTACTGCTGCAGGAGCGCTGGTAGTCGGGCTATCAGCATGAACAAGTGCAGCAGTGGAAATGATAATGGCAAGTAATGCAAAATTTTTCATGGGATTCATAATTAAGATAGATAAAAGTGCCACGGGAATGCTCAAAGCGCCAGTGTATTTTTTAAAATTTTTATTTTTTATTTTTCTTACTTACATGAGGCTTATTTTGAGCAATAATGAACCCTTCTTTTGCTCACGTGGCGAAATTGGCAGACGCGTACGTCTCAGAAGCGTATGGGTAATTCCATGGAGGTTCGAGTCCTCTCGTGAGCAGTACTTTTGCAGAGCAATAGCAGTTCGTTGGTGGTGGTTCGTAAAATCTTTAAAATGACGCGTATTTGAAAAGAAAAACTCTTCTTCACTTTGTCATTGTAAAATAACATTACCTTTTCTGATGAACCAACAAGCTCATAACCACGAACCACGAACTACAAACTACGACCTCTCATCGCAACGCGATGAGATTAAAAATCTCTTCTCAGAAATTGCCACGCGCTACGAGCTAGCTAATCACTTGCTTTGCGGAGGACTTGATTTGTGGTGGCGGCACGTAACAGCACGAGAAGTAGCGAAACAAAAACCTCATTTGATTTTGGACGTGGCTACCGGAAGCGGCGATCTTGCTGTGGCACTGTTAAAAAAAATCTCCACTGCTCAGATCACTGGAGTTGATTTTTGTGAAGAGATGTTAGCAGAAGCAGCAAAAAAAAAGATCCCTGCTTTAACGTTGGTAACTGCTGACGGATTAGCACTCCCCTTTCCTGATGAGAGCTACAATGCGGTCACGATTGCTTTTGGTCTACGCAACATGGAATCGTGGGAGAAAGGTCTCCACGAAATGAATCGGGTGCTGCGTCGAGGAGCCCCAATTTTCATCCTCGATTTCTCACTTCCAACACTGCCGCTCTTGAAGCCGCTCTATCGTTTCTACCTGCACCATATTTTACCACGCTTTGCTGGCCTCATCACAGGGCGATCAGAAGCCTATTCCTACATGGCTGACTCGATTGAAAAATTCCCTTCCGGAAAAAAAATGTGTTCACTGCTGGAACAATGCGGGTTTGAGCGCGCCACGTTCAAGCCAATGACATTTGGTGTTGTGACGCTTTATGTGGCAGTGAAAGGCTAGACCTCCTCGTCATTCCAGCGGACACTGGAATCCAGGAGACCATCGCTACAGAATTGATGATCCCATAAAAATAAAGTCTCTTTCCATTTTTTAGAGAAATTTTTTAGAGAATTTTTATTGCTAGCTCCCAAATTTAAAATAGACAGCCGCTGGATTCCAGCGTTCGCTGGAATGACGGAGTGTGATAACATAGTTAAAATTACCTACAGCCTACAGTCTATAGCCTTTCTTCCATGTCCAACACCTTCACCCCCCTTCGCCATCGAACCTTCCGCTATTTTTGGATCGTCAATATGACTTCCAACATTGGATCGTTGATGCATGTTGTCGCTGCTGCGTGGCTCATGACCTCCATAACGAGTTCGCCAACGTTGATTGCCTTGCTACAAACAGCAATGACATTGCCCGTTTTCTTTTTTTCAATTCCTGGCGGCATGCTTGCTGATGTTTTTTCTTTAAAAAAATTCTATGCCTCACTCAAGCAGGAATGGCACTCACAGCTTTTCTCCTCTGCCTGATGACCATCTTTCACTTGATTACTCCATGGTCTTTATTGAGCATCACTTTTTTATTAGGAGTTGGAATCGCTCTCAACGTGCCCGCTATGCAAACAGCCATCGCAACCATGGTGCCAACAGAAGACCTGCAAGAAGCCAGCACCCTCAATAGCATTGGCTTCAATACCGCTCGCCTCCTAGGTCCGGCACTTGGAGGCTGCCTCATTGCGTTATATGGCAGGAAGCCCTCGGTCAAAGTCATAATAAGCTGATGGATAAATAATCTTTTAGAAAAAGATAAACGTATTTCGATCGTTGTTGTAAAAAAGTTTGATGAATTTTACAACAGATCTTCAAGAAGCAAATGTTTTAAATCGAA
>JAPLTJ010000116.1 GCA_026398175.1 Verrucomicrobiia bacterium
AGTGTGTTGCACTTCACTTGTCAATCGAAGTGTGTTAAAAATTGCTGCTGCCCTGGTGAAAAACGGAGCTGCTTTTTAGGAAAAAAATCTCACCTTTTAAAAAATGTCAAAAATGAGCTGTTTGCGGACACGCTCTAATTAGAGTGAGCCTGAAGCATCTCTAAAAACTCTCGCGCTTTTACACACGGATCCTTTGCTGTGAGAAGAGCAGAAACCAACACCACACGGCAAGCTCCTGCTGCTACAACTTGTGGTAACGTTTTTTCAGTCATGCCACCAATACAAAAAACGGGAAAGGGAACGATGGTTTGTGCTTTGACAATATCAGAAAGTCCGATTGCCTTGTAGTCAGGCTTTGTAGGCGTCACAAAAAGCGGACCAAAGCCGATGTAGTCGGGCTGCTGCGACAAGGCCCGTTCAACTTGTTCTAGCGAGTGGGTAGAAAGTCCAATGATAGCTTTTTCTCCCGCCAACCGTCGCGCTTCGCCGACTGTCATATCATCTTGCCCAATGTGCGCTCCATCAGCACCAACGATCGGAACAAGATGAGGATGATCATTGATTAAAAAAATTCCTCCAGCAGCTCGGACGACAGGGAGGATTTGTTGAGCCATCGCGACGATCTCTTCTTCCGAAGATTTTTTCGCACGCAGCTGCAAAATTTGAATGCCTCCTTGCAGCAACTGTCGACCCATAGTAGCCATGTTCTCTGATGCAACATAACCTGTATCTAAAATCCCATAAAGCAGCGAAGAAGCAAGAAACGGATTCATAAATTGAAAGTTTAGACAACTGGCTTCAGCGGCACTAAATCTAGCTCCTCGAGCAGTGCTAGATCATCATTGGTCTCTGGATTCTCAGCCGTGAGAAGCTTATCACCATAAAAAATAGAATTCGCTCCCGCAAAAAAGCAGAGCGCTTGTCCTTCTCGGGTTAAATGAGTGCGTCCCGCTGAAAGACGAACACGCGCTTTTGGCAAGACGATCCGTGTTGCGGCGATCAGTCGTACTAATTCAAAAATATCAACCGGCTTCTGATCTCCGAGAGGAGTTCCTGGCATCGCCATCAGACAATTAATCGGAACGCTATCGGGCTGTGGATCAAGATTGCAGAGGACTTCAAGCATCTTCAGACGATCGGTTTCACTCTCTCCCATGCCAATGATGCCGCCACAACAGACCGACATGCCTGCGCGCTGCACAGCTCCAATCGTCTTCAACCGATCATCAAAGGTGTGTGATGTAACAATTTTGGAATAATATTCAGGAGAGGTATCGATGTTATGATTGTAAGCGGTGACACCAGCTTCTTTGAGTTGGCGGGCCTCTTCATCACCGAGCTGCCCCAACGTGACACAAACTTCCATGCCGAGCTTACCGACTTCACGAATCGTTTTGAGCATCTCATTAAATTTGGCATCGCCTGTCTTGACCCCCTTCCAAGCAGCGCCCATGCAGAAGCGCGTGCTTCCATTCTCCCGCGCCTGCTCCGCTAGAGGCAACACCTCTTCACAAGTCATCAACTTTTCTGCCTTCAATCCCGTTTTGTAACGTGCGCTTTGAGAACAATACCCACAATCCTCACTGCAACCGCCTGTCTTCACGCTCAGCAACGTGCAAAGTTGCACGGTGTTGTCTTTCCAATGTTCTAGATGAACATGATGAGAACGATCGATGAGTTCAAACAAAGGCGTTTGATAGATGTCTTTGAGTTCAGCTAAAGAAAATTTTTGAATCATAGAAATAAGCAAAAAATATTAACTAGGGCCTGTCCGAAAAACACGAATTTCCTATTTTTCTTAAAAAATAGTAAATTATCGCCTTTTAAATTGTTTTAAAATTTAATTTTTTTGTTGGAAGCTTTCTTTGAATTAGGATTGTTCATATTTCTACTGGAAG
>JAPLTJ010000098.1 GCA_026398175.1 Verrucomicrobiia bacterium
CATACCCATTCCCTGCCTCTATCAGCACAGCGCCGTGAGTTCAATCTCGTGGCACGCTACATGGTTTTGCCGTAGGCTATTTTTAAGTACTAACTTTTTTAATAGACCCCTGTGTATCAAAACACGTGAAATGCTCCTGCTTAAGTGGATTGCTCATGAGTTAAAAGCTGGAGCTGTAAGCACATTAAGAGTAGCCTTACACAAAAGAAAAAATAATTGCTATGGCACCAAATTATCGAAATAACGGAACTGACCCCTATTCTGACCCCTATTTTATTTTAGGGCCGTGCGTGATCGAGAGTGAGCAGCAGCTTTTGCGTGATGCGAAGGTCATTCGTGGAATTTGTGATGACCTTGGGATCAGCTTTACGTTTAAAGCTTCGTATGATAAAGCGAATCGCACGTCGGCGAAGTCGTATCGTGGCGTTGGTGTTCGTGATGGTTGTAAAATGTTAGCGGAGGCTGGAGCCGCTGTGGGAGCTCCTGTCACGACGGACATTCATTCTCCGGAGGAGGCTGTCATTGCCGCAGAATTCATCGATCTTTTGCAAATCCCAGCCTTTCTTTGTCGTCAGACGGATCTCATTGTTGCAGCCGCAGAGACAGGACGTGCAGTGAATGTCAAAAAAGGTCAATTCCTAGCTCCTTGGGATGTGAAGCCGATTGCTGAAAAGCTGATCAAGGCCGGTTGTCAAAATTTTTTCTTCACCGAGCGCGGAACCACTTTTGGTTACAATAATCTTGTTGTCGACATGCGTTCGCTCTACTGGATGCGGGAAGCCGGATATCCTGTGATTTTTGATGCGACTCACTCGGTGCAACGGCCCGGTGGCGGTGGTGATTGTACGACGGGCGACGGCGTGTTGGCTCCTGTCTTGGCGCGTGCGGCGATGGCAGCAGGTGTTGATGGTATTTTTATTGAAACACACGCGAATCCCGCGGAATCTCCTTCCGATGGGCCCAACCAAATTCCCCACGCTCAATTGCGTGAGGTTCTTGCTTCTCTCTTAGCCATTCGGCGAGCGTTGACGGGTCTTGAATAACTCTAGAATGGCATGAGTATTCAAAACATTGGGACCTATCAGCATTTTTTAGATGATCTGAAACAACGCGTAGCCAAGGCACGTTATCAGGCTGCACGCAGTGTTAATACAGAACTTATTTTACTCTATCATCACATAGGAAAAGACATTCTCAAATCGCAACAACAGCATGGGTGGGGTGCAAAAGACATCGATCAATTGAGTCATGATTTGCATGCTGCTTTTCCAGAGATGAAAGGATTCAGTCCAAGAAATCTCAAATATATGCGTGAATTTGCTCAGGAATATCCCGAGAGCGAATTTGTGCAGGAGGGGCTTGCACAATTGTCATGGTATCATCATGCCACGTTGCTAGACAAAATTTCCGATAGAGAAAATAGATTGTTCTATATTAAAAAAGCCTTAGAACATGGTTGGTCTAGGAACGTGATGGTTCATCAAATAGAATCTAGTCTTCATGAGCGTCAAGGTAAGGGAATTACTAATTTTAAAGAAAAATTGCCACAACTTCAATCGGACTTAGCTCATAGCATTCTCAAAGATCCTTATCTTTTTGATTTTTTAAGCATTGGGGAAGAAGCGCAGGAACGAGAAGTAGAAAAGGCTTTGATCCAGCATATGGAAAAATTCTTATTAGAATTAGGTGCTGGTTTTGCTTTTGTTGGTCGTCAATATCATCTTGAAATTGGAGGGCAAGATTTTTACATTAATCTGCTTTTTTATCATTTAAAACTCCGTTGTTTTGTTGTAATCGAATTGAAAGATCATGACTTCAAGCCAGAATATGCAGGCAAAATGAATTTTTATCTTTCTGCTGTTGATGATCTGATTAAACATACTCATGATCAACCTTCCATTGGATTAATTCTTTGCAAGTCTAAAAATAATGTTTTGGCAGAATATGCCCTTCGCGATATGGCCAAGCCCATTGGTTTAGCTCAATACCAATTAAGTCATGCTTTGCCAGAACAGCTTAGTGTTGCTCTACCAAGTATTGAAACTTTGGAAGCAGAGTTAAGTAAAAATTTCTAATCAGCATGCGCTTCTTTATTTGTATTTTTTTGATGACACTATCAATAGTGAGAGCGGCTAGTCCCGTGACGACAACGGTTGCTCCTCCTTCTGCCAAAGCGGCAGCAATCAAGTCTGATGAGATCGACCTCCCAGCCCCTGTTGGCGAAGAGATGGAAGGAATTACAATTCCTCAATATGATGCTGATGGAAAATTGAAGATGAAGTTGAGTTGTGAGACAGCCCGTAAAACCGATGAACACAATGTCACCATTCATGGTTTAAAAATTGAATTTTTTGAAAAGGATGGAAAAGATATGACGGTAACGGCCTCTGAAGCGATGTTTGATTTAGCAAATACTCTTCTCTCTACGGAGACCACGACGACCATCAAGAGAGAAGATTTTTTGATGGTTGGAGATTCAGCAACGTTTGATACGACGAAGCGCTTTGGCACGATGAAGGGGCATGTGCATACGGATATTAGAAATGGAACGCCGCAGAATTAAAATTTTATTTTCTATGACAATAAATTCTTTTTTGATTTCTTTTTTGCTAATGCTCTTTTTTTCTTCTGCCCAAGCCCAAGAAACAAATACTACAGCGGCTTCAACACCAGCTCCGACGCCAGCTTCCTCGAGTCCTTGGAGTTTTAATTTTGGGCACCAACCTCGACCACAAGATGCGCGTACGGTCATTGATGCTCAAGATGGGGCTTGGTTTGACGATGTCAGTAACACGGTGGAATTTTTTGGAAAAGTGGTGGTGCACGATCCTCAATTTACGTTGACCTGTGACCGACTGAATGTCGTGATGAATAAAAATCGGCAAGGTCTTCAATTGGTAACTGCTAGTGGAAATGTTAACATCGAGCAGCAAGGGACGAATGACTCGGGAGAAAAAGTCAAATCAACAGGCAAGTCCGAAGTCGCTATTTATGAGCCTGCGACGGGTGATATCACACTCAAAGCATCGCCTCAATCACTACCTCAGCAATGGCCTCAAGTACGGCAGGGAAAAAACTTTCAGGTGGCCACCGAAGCAGGAACGGTGATGGTGCTCAATAGTAAGGGAACATTTCGCACTAAGGGACAAACACGGACCATGATTTTGGATGCCGGAGAACAAGGAGGGGAAGTAAAGAGTAAAGGGTAAAGAGTGAAGAATTCTCAATGCCTCTTGAAAAATTTAATGGAAATAGATTCTATAAGGTAGGAAATCGAAAATAAAATTTAATTTTGATCTTCAAAATACTCTTCACCCTTTACTCTTTACTCTTTACTCTTCACCCATGACCCCATCCGAAAATTTCATTTTAAAGACTGAAGGTCTTGTCAAAATCTACAACGGTCGCTCGGTCGTTAATGGAATTGATATTAACGTGAAGCCTGGTGAGATTGTTGGGTTATTGGGGCCTAATGGTGCCGGAAAGACCACGACGTTTTACATGATTGTTGGGCTTGTACGCCCTGATGGAGGGAAGACTTTTTTTAATGGCGTTGATGTAACGCATGAGCCCATGTACAAGCGGGCGCGGCTTGGAATGGGGTATCTCCCTCAAGAAGAGTCGATCTTTCGCAAGATGACGGTGCAGGAAAATATCATGGCGATTTTGCAAACGACGTCTTTGACACCTCAAGCGCAAAAAGATCGTTGCGAGGAACTCCTCACGCGTTTTGGAATTGATCATCTTGCAAAAAATGAAGCCCTCACTCTCAGTGGTGGAGAAAAGCGCCGCTTGACCATTGCGCGGTCATTGGTGACCAATCCTTCGATGCTGATGTTGGATGAACCTTTTAGCGGTGTTGATCCGATTGCTGTTTATGATGTGCAGCAAGTTATTTCGGATCTGCGATCCATGGGACTTGCGATTATTATTACCGATCACAATGTTCGTGAGACGTTAGCTATTACGGATCGCGCTTATCTCATTTTTGAAGGGCGTGTCGAGAGCCAAGGCGACAAAGATTTTCTTCTGCGCGATCCGATTAGCCGCAAGTTGTATCTTGGAGAAGGCTTTTCGATGTAAAACTGCCTCATTAATTCTACTGATGCTTTGAATAACTACGTCGCTGTGGTGCTAACCGCTTCACGTATTAATATACGCTCAGCGTCTGCGCTCCTCGACTCCTTGTTCTTCTTTGCATCAGCGAATTCCTGAGGCAGTTTAAATTTTATATTGAGACTGTTGAGGTGGTTTGATGCAGTCATTTGCATAACGGGAAAAATTTCTTTGTGTTCTTTGTGTTCTTTTGTGGCTATTTTCTTCTTTGCTTTGCGTTCTTTGCGGTTAATTATTTTTTATGGCTCCACAAAAAAAATCTCCACCACGTATCAGCGTTGAGACGTTTTTCAAAAAATATGGAAAGACGTTGAAGCTCGAATTGATGGGCAAGGAACGAGGGAGCAATCGCATCATCAAAGAGCCGACGATCAATCGTCCTGGATTGGCGCTGGCAGGATTTTTTCGTTATTTTGCCTATAAGCGGCTGCAGGTAGCCGGCTATGCGGAACTCAGTTACCTGCGTCGGCTTTCTGCTGCGGAGCGCGAGACGCAGCTGCGAGCTTTGTTTTCACGAAAAATTCCAGGCCTCATTATTTCGAGAAATCAATCGTTGCCTGGAGGCTTGTTAAAAATTGCAGAGGAAAGCAAAACTCCTGTTTTTAAAACCTCCATGATCACAATGGAGTTTATTAATGTGGCCACGATTGCGTTGGAAGATTCTTTTGCTCCGTATGTTTCTGAATTTGGAAGTATGGTTGATATTCTTGGAATTGGTGTCCTCATTAAAGGAAAGAGCGGCGTTGGTAAAAGTGAATGCGTCTTAGGATTGATCGAGCGCGGGCACAGTCTCGTGAGCGATGATATCACTCGCTTTCGAAATTTTGGAGGGCGCGAACTTTTTGGCACGAGCAGTGATTTGACCCGTTTTCATATGGAGGTTCGTGGAATCGGAGTGATTAATGTGGCTGCTATTTTTGGAATTGGTGCTGTGCGTCCTGAAAAAAGGCTCGATATTATTGTGACGCTCAAAGATTGGAACGATGTGGATCACATCGAGCGGACAGGGCTCGATCGCGAGCTGATCGAGATTTTTGGGATTAAAGTTCCTCATATCACCATTCCCGTGCGCTCAGGCCGAGATTTGGCGCGTCTGGTCGAGGTTGCTGCTCTCGATCAAAAATTGCAATCAATGGGACATCATGCTGCTGAGGAGTTCAATAATAGGTTGCTTCGCATTATGGATAAGGGGTGACTGCCAGGGAAAAAGCCTTGGCAGTGTTGAAACGTTGAAATGTTGAAGAGTTGAAAGAAAATTGTGAGTTCAGCTGAAGATCTTTAGAAAAATTGGTAATAAAAACAATACTGGTTCTATAACTCACGGGAACATGTTAAAATGAGCCTCGTTTCAACATTTCAACGCTTCAACGTTTCAACACTACCAACGGGCCGTTGGCAGTAATTGCCTTTTATGAGTTCTAATCCTTCCCAGTCTTCCCCTGCTTCCTCCACGAACGTCGTCAAAGACATTGTGATTGATAATCGCAATGGTCTTCACGCGCGTCCCGCTGCACTTTTTGTAAAAACAGCGAGTCGATTTCAAGCAGAGATTTGGATTGAAAAAGAGGGAGAGCGTGTGAATGGAAAAAGTATTATGGGCCTCATGATGTTAGCCGCTGGGAAAGGATCTTCTTTGCGCCTGATTGCTGAAGGAGAAGATGCGGCGGAGGTGGTCAGTGCGTTGGAGGTATTGGTGCAGTCGCGCTTTGGAGAAGAGTGAGTAAGAAAAATGTTCTAGTGATTTCAGAATAACAGCCGCTACGCTCTGGACGTCATTCCTGCGGACGCAGGAATCCAGACGGCTGGCGATAACAGAGTGAGTGTTTTGATAAAATAAAACTCTATGTTTTTTCTTTCAGAAAATTTTTTAGTTTTTTGATTTTTAGTTTTCGATTTTTGTACAGACGGTCGCTGGATTCCAGCGTCCGCTGGAATGACGGTAGTGTAACGAAAATAGAGTTAGTAACCATTTTGTGCTCTTTGCGGCCAATTCTTTTTTATGCGCTATAGGCTTGTCTGAGTCATTTAATCCGGCTAAAAAGGAGGGCTTATGAATTTATTTAACATCTCTTTACTTCTTGCTCAGGCTACTCCTGCTGCAGCTCCTTCCAATTTTTTGGTGCAGCTGGCGCCTCTTTTTTTCATCGGAATAATTTTCTATTTTCTCCTCATTCGCCCGCAGCAAAAGCAGAAGAAGGCGCATCAAGCTTTGCTATCTGCTGTTAAAACTGGTGACAAAGTTGTTACTAACTCTGGTATTCATGGCATGATTGCTAATGTCAAAGAACAGACGGTGCTCTTGAAAGTCGCTGATAATGTCAAAATCGAAATTGATAAAGCGGCGATCACAGGGATTGAAAAAGAAAACGACGCTAAGTAGTCTGAAATTTTATCTGCAACCTGTCACCTGTAGCCTGTAACCTGCTTCCATGGATCCTCTCTTCACTTTCTTTGCTGGCCTTTTAACGCTCGTACTTTTTGCTTGGTACTTTGTTACAACTCGCGAAGCGCGCAAGCGTTGGCTCGGCTTGATCCTCACCTTTCTCTTGGTGAGCTATTGCATAGAATTAGCAACGCCTGCTTCTAAAAAAATAAGACTGGGGCTCGATCTTCGAGGAGGAACTTCTTTCTTGCTTCGTCTAGTGCCACAAACAGGAGAAGCTATCACGAGTGACATGCTGCAGCAGGCTGTGGAGGTGATTCGCAAGCGCGTTGATAAGTTTGGCGTTGGAGAGCCCGTCATTGCGCCTCAAGGAACCGAACGAATTTTGGTGCAGATTCCAGGCCTTGATCCAGCGCAGATTGAAGCGACCCGAGAGACTCTAAAACAAGTGGCCAAGTTGGAATTTGCTAAGGTCTATCCTGGAAATGAGGCTTTGATTGCTCAGATCGAGCGGGGAGAAGCGCTTCTTCCTCCTGGTTACGAGGTCAAAAGCTACGTGACTCCGAAGGTTGAAAAAGGAGAAGTCATTGATGAAAAAATGATTCCTCGTCTGATCGTGAAGCAAAAGCCAGATCTTGCCGGCGAGCATGTCACCAAAGCTTTTGTTTTCTTTGATCAGGGTGGATACGGCGTCTCACTGGAGCTCGACAAGGAAGGAGCTGATGCTTTTTACAATGTGACTTCAGAACTTGCACCGACACGAGGACGGCTTGCTATTTTGTTGGATGGAAAAATTCAAAGTGCGCCTTCTATTAATTCTGGTTCTGGTATTGCTGGTGGGCATGCGCAGATCACTGGTCATTTCAAAGAAAAAGAGGCGCGCGAATTGGCGAGCGCTTTAGAAAATCCGCTCCGCACGCCGGTTGAAATTGAAGAAACGCGAAGTGTCTCTCCAACGCTCGGAGGTGATGCTATCCGCGCGGGTGTCCTTTCTGGCTTAGGAGGCTTGGCACTCGTCATGCTTTTTGTTCTTTGCTACTACCGCCTGGCCGGCGTCGTTGCTCTTTTTGGATTGGGCATCAACATCATTTTGCTTTTTGGAATGATGACGCTTTTTCATTTTGTTCTGACTCTTCCTGGTATTGCCGGTATCATTTTAACGATTGGTCTTGCCGTTGATTCCAACGTGCTCCTCTACGAACGTCTGCGCGAGGAGTTGGCGAGCGGCAAGTCGCTCGGCCCTGCTTTGGATGGGGCTTATAGCAAGGCCTTCAGCGCTATTTTTGATGCTAACGTCACAACGCTCATCACCGCTGGAATCCTCTTCTGGCAAGCTACTGGGCCGGTCAAAGGATTTTCAATTTCGTTAGTCTTGGGTGTGATTGCTTCGATGTTCTCCGCGATTCTTTTCACGCGCACTGCCTTCCGATGGATGATGACGAAGGGAGGATTGAAGCGCCTTACGATGGCCAATCTTGCTCCTAAAAAAGAGTTTCAGTTTCTCAAACATCGGGTGATTGCTGTTGGGCTCTCGCTGGCAGTCTTAGTGGGATCGATGGCCGTTTTTGCAAAACGTGGTGCCAATAATTTTGGAATCGATTTTCGTGGCGGAGATCTTCTGGTTCTTGATGTCAAGCCGACGATGAAAATAGCAGAGGCTCGACAAGCCTTGTTGCCATTGGGATTGGGCGATAATATTACGTTGCAACATGAACAAGCTGGAGAAAAACAACTTCTCTCCATTCGTAGTCCCGAAGACACTTCTTTCAAAATTCTCAAAACGTTGCGCACGAGTTTTCCTGATCGAACGATCGTGCCTGAACAACAAGAAAAAGTGGGAGGACAAATTGGATTGGAGTTCGCACGTAAAGCGCTCCTCGCTCTTGGTCTCGGAATGTTAGGGATTTTACTTTATGTTTCCGTGCGTTTCGGATTTTCCTTTGCCATTGGCGCTTTGGTAGCGCTGCTGCACGATGTGATTATCACGGTAGGATTGTTCTCGCTCCTGGGCGGAGAGTTATCGCTGGTGATGGTGGGTGCTATTTTGACGATCGCTGGTTATTCCATCAACGACACGATTGTTGTTTACGATCGTATTCGTGAAGGACTCCATCATCGTGAGGCAGGAAGCATTGAAATACTCATGAATCGGAGCATCAATGAAACCTTAGGTCGCACGATGCTCACGGGAGGACTCACTTTCCTTTCAGTCTCCGCGCTCTTCTTTTTTGGTGGAGCTGTCCTAAAAGATTTTGCTTTTGCAATCTTAATTGGAATTTTGGTAGGGACCTACTCTTCTGTTTTTGTAGCCTCTCCGATCGTTCTCTGGTGGTCCAAGTGGAGTGGAAAAAAATTGCGTTAGGGGAAAGAAGAGAATTGCCACAAAGAACACAAAGAAACAAAAAAGAATTTTTTATAAAAAATTCTAGGATTAAAAATTTGCTTTTTCTTTGATTTCTTTGATTTCTTTGATTTCTTTGTGGCCAATTGTTTTTTTCTTTTTCTGCTACTAATTTTCATTTATGAAATCAACAATTCTCGTTACCGGCGGAGCTGGCTTCATTGGGAGCACGCTCATCCATGCGCTCAATGAGCGTGGAGAAAAAAAGATTTTGGTGACTGATGATGTTCTCGATGAGGAAAAGCAGCATCACTTGAAGTCTCTTTCTTATGAGGCTTATCTTTCTGCTTCCGATCTCTTGAAAAAATTGGAACAAGAAAGCGAAGAAGTCGCCTCCCTCAAAACCATTTTTCATTTAGGAGCCTGTTCTTCAACGTTAGAGACCAACAGGGAATACCTGATGAAAAATAATTTTGAATACACTCGGATCCTTGCTGAATGGGCCTTGAAGCGCGACATTCGTTTTGTCTATGCCAGTTCGGCTGCTACATATGGCGATGGGAGCCAAGGGATGAAGGATGGGATTGAAAATCTTGATCAATTAAAGCCACTCAATCTTTACGGAATGTCGAAACACCTTTTCGATCTGCATGCGCGCGATCAAGGATGGTTTGATCGGATTGTGGGGATTAAATATTTTAATGTTTTTGGGCCTAATGAAGGACACAAAAAGGAGATGCGTAGTCTCGTTTGCAAAGCGTACGAACAAATTTTAGCAACAGGGAGAGTCAAGCTTTTTAAAAGCCATCGTCCCGATTATCGTGACGGAGAGCAGCAGCGAGATTTTGTTTATGTGAAGGATGCGGTAGTGATGACGTTGCACTTAGCATTTACCAAGAATGTGGGCGGTCTTTTCAATGTTGGAACAGCAACGCCTCGTACTTGGTTGGACCTCGCGAAAGCTCTTTTTGCTGCATTAAATCGTGAGGCAGTCATTGAGTTCATCGACATGCCAGAGCACCTCCAACATCAATATCAATATTACACCTGCGCCGATATTTCTCAGCTCTTGGCTGCCGGCTACCAGCAGCCATCATGGTCTTTAGAGGCGGCGGTGACTGATTACGTGAAGAATTATTTGATGCCTGGAAAACATTTTGGAGAGGAAGAAAATTAACCGCAAAGAACGCAAAGAGCACAAAAAAGAAACTGCTGGTGGTTTGCTCTTCCAGATTCACAGGGCTAAGCTATCATATGAATGAGTATAAAATATCAACTGGCAAAGTTTAATCATTCAAGTTTATATATTTTTTCTTTGCGCTCTTTGCGTTCTTTGCGGCTAATTATTTCTTTGTCTTGAATTTTTTGTGGTTAATTTTTTGTTATGATGCTTCCTTTTTTTCTTCCCCCGCTTGCCAGCGGTATCGTCTACGCTTTCCTTGAATCCACTTTTGAGGGGAAGCTCGTTCTTTTGGTTCTCTTCATTGGATCTATTTTTAGTTGGTCCGTCATGATCACAAAAATGAGGACGTTGAGCTTTGCGAAAAAACAGTCGGTGCGCTTCATGGAGGTGTTTCGTCAAGATCGCCAACCTTTGCAGATCATGTCTCAAAAGATAGGCTTTGAAGGATCGCCGCTCTATTTTATTTATGAAGCAGGATGTCGTGAGCTTTTTTTTCAATTGCTCGGATCGATGGAAGTGGATGAGACGTTTCAAGCTCGCTTGCAAATGGCGCCGCGAATAGCTGCTTCTCAAATGCGTTCTGTGACAGCTGCTATGGAGCGTGCGGTTGGAGAATCGGCCCTCGATCTTGAGTCGCAGATGATCATTCTTTCCACGGCAGTGAGCGGGGCCCCTTTTGTTGGGCTCTTAGGAACAGTTTGGGGAGTCATGGATGCATTTGGTGGCATTGCCGCCTCAGGGAGTGCTAGCCTAGCCGCGATGGCTCCTGGTGTTTCAGGAGCGCTAATCACGACTGTTACCGGCTTGCTCGTCGCGATTCCAGCAATGTTTGGCTACAATTTTTTAGTAACCAGTGTGCGCTCCATGATTGTTTCTTGTGACAATTTTGCAGCAGAACTTTCCAGTGCGTTGGAGCACCGTTATGTCTCTCATGAAAGTAACGGGTAACGAGTAACGGGTAACGAGTGGCTGTCGGAAATGACAACGTACTATTTCTACAATTTGGTTTTTAAAAAATTGAATCTAACAAAATAAGAATTTCAAAAAACTGGTTGTATATCGATCTGAAAAATACTCATTACTCATTACCCGTTACTCATTACCCGTTACTCGTTACTCGTTACTCGTTACTCGTTACTCGTTACTCGTTACTCGTTACTCGTTACTCGTTACTTTTTATGCGTCGTTATTCCAACCATACAGCCTTGCACACGCTCAGTGAGCTGAATGTTACGCCATTGCTCGACTTGGCTTTTGTGCTGCTGATCATTTTCATGATCACGACGCCACTGCTGGAAAATAGTATCGATCTTGTCGTGCCGACGAGCTCTACAGCGCGAAATGAGGTCAATCCGACTCAGGTTCAAACGATTTCGATTGATCGCAATGAAGTGATCAAGCTCAATCAAGACGTCATCACCACACCTCAACTGCTGCTCGCTCTGAAACAGTTGAAAAATGCTCAGCCCAATGTCGCCGTGGTGATTCGTCCGCATCGTGAATTGCCGATTCAAAAATTTATTGGAGTGATGGATCTCTTGCAGCAAGCAGGAATTACTAAGGTAGGTGTGATGACGCAGCAGAAAAAGTAGCTAGCACATGCAAATTCTACTGTTGCGGCGAACAGGAAGCCCTCGGTCAAAGTCATAATAAGCTGATGGATAAATAATCTTTTAGAAAAAGATAGACGTATTTCGATCGTTGTTGTGAAAAAGTTTGATGAATTTTACAACAGATCTTCAAGAAGCAAATGTTTTAAATCGAATAACGATTAGAGTCATTGATGAAGAGGGAGCCGAGCGAGCGAGATTTGATGAGCTTCTGCGAACTAATACCATCTCCCTAAAATAACTGGACCATCTGACTTGTTATTTTGGCGCTGAGCTTCGTTGTC
>JAPLTJ010000012.1 GCA_026398175.1 Verrucomicrobiia bacterium
ACTCATGAAGCAAATCGATGAAAAGCCTCCGAGAGCCGGATGCTGCAAATCGGCAAGTCCGGTTCGATGAGGGGTAGAGGTAAAACGGTCATTGGCTTTATGCCTGTCACTCCGTAACCTCTGCCTACTCTACACCGCCACCAAGACGGGGTCCACTTCTGTCATCCATCTTCGGCTGTTCTGGCCTCATCAATCGGATACATATTCATGCCACAACCGAAGAGAATTTGTTGAAAGCAGGATTTAAATCCATTCCTGTTAATGAAGAGCAGGAAGTTAAACTTAGTGGTTTCCCGGCTGGAAAAATCAGCTCTCTTCAACGTCATGGAACTATCTATTACGTCTATCCTGATCTTAAGCATGATCGCCTCTTGATGGGAGGCGAAGCGGAGCTTGCCCGCTATCACCAACTCGTCACGCAACAGCTTGTTCCCTTTACATCATCAAGCAGCAACTTAGAGCACGATTGGACTTCATCAGGAGTCTGGAAGAATTAATTTTTCTGAAAATTTAATTTCTAAAAAATCTATCCTTCCCAATTTTTCTATTACCGATTACGTTTTGATGCATGTCTACTAAGAAAAAAATGTCACCTCCTAAAAAAGTTACTTCAACAAAGAGCAAGAAACCATCTACCCCTAAAAAAGTGACTCCTAAAAAAACAGCTCCTAAAACAGCTGCTGTTAAAAAAATCGTCATTAAAAAAATAAGTTTGTCATCTCTTGAATCTTTTGAAGACGCGGTCACAAAAGAAGCTTTAAAGCTCGTGGATGAAGCTGCTGGTCTTCTTCGCGCAGGCATTAAAACTTCTCAAAAAACAACAAGCAAAGCTCGTGAGGCAACTCACAAAAAAGCTCACTCGTTGTTAGGTAAAGCAACGAACCATCTTGATAATGCTATCAAGTCAGGTTCTTCTTACCTTCGTAAGGCGATTAGCAAAATCTAATTTTTACGTATGCCCTCTCGCATGACGATCAAAAGCGTGCGAGAGGCGACGCGCGATGGAGCCACTTGTGAGGCCACGCTAGCAGCACAAGCAGAAAAAATTAACCGTAAAGAAACGGCGGCAGGAAAACCGTTTTACGAGCTCATCCTGCGAGATGCTACCGACAGCCTAACGCTGCGAGCCTGGAGTGATAAGCCAGCCTTTTCTGCATGCCAAAAAATCACTCCGGGATTTTTTGTTGAAGTCTTAGGAAATTTTTCTCAGGGATCCTTTGGCCTTGATGCTGCTCATTGGACCTTGGAATCTCTTACTGAAGAAGAAGTCACTGCCCTTTTAGAAGGATCGCCCGAACAGCGAGCCACCAACCAAGCCGCTTATGAAGTGATTCTGAAAGCCGTTGCTGAACTTCAAGATCCCCGACTCCAGCAACTCTGCGAGCAATTTTTACAGCAATATGGAACTCGCTTTCGTCGCGCTGCTGCCGCACGAAGCAACCATCATGCACGACGCGGCGGTCTTCTCGATCACACGACTCGCATGATGCAATCGGCACAAGCGCTGCTTCCGGTTTATCCAAATTTAAATACTGACCTCTTGATTGCCGGCATTCTTTTTCATGATGTGGGAAAACTTTGGGAAACATGTCCACCTGCTCAAGGTTTTGGCATTATTCCCGACTTGCGTGGAGAATTGATGGGACATCTTTCCATTGGTGTTGAAATCGTCAATGCGTTGTGGCGCGAGCTTCCCAAAGAAAGTTGGGAAAAATGTGAGCCCTCCTCTGAAGAGGTGCGCCTGCATTTACTCCACCTTATCGCAGCTCATCATGGCCAACTCGAGTTTGGTTCGCCAATCTTACCAAAAACACCAGAAGCCATCGCGCTGCATCTCATCGACAACATGGATGCACGACTCGAAATGTTTGAAGAGGCTTACGCGCGCGGCCAAGAGAGCTCGCCTGGAATTTTTGAATGGTCTCGTCCACTTGCTGTCTCGCCAGTGGCGCCATTGGGGAAATTCAAAAAAAGACAATAGCCACAAAAGAGCACAAAGAATGAATTCTTTCTTTTGTGTTCTTTGTGTTCTTTTGCGGCCAATTTCTTCCGTTTTTCTTTCTCACCAAAAAAGATAACAAGCTGCCCGTAGCAATGTAAGGTAGACCACACAGCGGCTTATTTTCACCTTCTCTGCATTGGGATACTTTTTTATCAAAGCCAATGTTCGTTTGCCCAACAGCAGCGGCAAGGCAGTAGCAACTTTAAAGCGACCCGGACGCAGCGCCTTCACATAGGCTTCTCCCTGCTGCAAGTAAGCCAGCGCTTGAACATGAAGTTGCGGAACTTGATCCTCCTTGCAGTAGTGACGCCCGCAGCGTGCATCTTTCTGCCGATCTCGCAAGATATTCACAAGTTGAAGTCCTTTTCCATAATCGACTCCCCTCGCCATCATCGTCTCCAAAGATTCTTTGGAAAAATCAGGAAGATGATGCACTGCTAGTTTCGTCCAAAATTCCCCAACGCATCCCGCCACGAGATAGAGATAACGATCCAATTCATCAGAATTTAAAATGGACACCTGGTCTTGCAATAGACCTCTTGCAGAACTCGCTGCTGGCGATGCAGTGCTAGGAGCCTCCGGCGCACAGCGGCTGAGTGTATATGTCATACTCGATGACGCGAGCACCGGAGGGACGCCGCAATGCGCCTCAGCAGTAGAGTTATCCAAGAGGTCTAATGAAAATCTTTCTAAGTCAAACGCTTGCCCCTCCAAAATTGTTTGCCAAACAACTTTGATTGCATCAGCATCAAAATGATTTCGTTGAGGATCATTTAGTTCTTCAATCAATGATGGAAGCAACCTCAGTAACTCTCGCTCCGATTCTGAAATCAAATCATCTTCTTCATCAACGACCGTATCAGACGCTCGTGCCAACAAGTAAGCCAGTGCCACAGGCTCACGAAGAGTTGATGGAAGCAGACGAATACTCAAGTAAAAGGAGCGCGCTACTTTTTTGGTGAGAGCCAAGGTCATCGAGTTATTAAAAAATCCGGCTTTCTCTTCTGGGCTCAACCGGTAACATATCTTGATCCACGTCCCTGCCCCAAGACCTTGAGATAACCTTGCGCTGTTAGCTGTTTCAGATGCGCCTTAATGGTATTTCGATTGGCTTTTATTTTTTCCTCTAATTCCCTAACGCTGACATCTCCTCTGATTTTTACTAAATTGAGGATTTCTCTTGAGAGTGTTGGCAAGGTCAAGCGTAACGATTGTTCCTCTTGAATTTTAACAGCCAAGTTATTTTTCTGAGCAATCATTGTTCTAAGAAAATAAATCATCCACGGCTCCCACTCCTGTTGGGCTGTTCGAATGCTCTGTTGAGTTCGACGTAGCGCCAAATAATAACTCTCTTTGTTTGCCTCAATTATCCCTTCCATTGAGCTGTAAGGCACATAATCATAGCGTGCCCTAAGAAGAAGCAATGTTGTAAGGATCCGCGACAATCTGCCATTGCCATCTTTGAAGGGATGAATCGCCAAAAATGTGACAATAAAAATAGAGATTAAGATTAAAGAATGTCCTGTTTCTTCTGCTGTGCTTTGCTGATACCAATCGACTAATTCTTTCATCATTAAGGGTGTTTCAAACGGTGTGGCCGTTTGAAAGACACCCCCAACACTTTTTCCATCAGGCCCGAAGGCTTCAACATGATTGTCTATTTTCTTATACTCTCCACGGTGCTCATCATCTTTTTCACTATATTTTAGTAAGACCGCATGCAACTGTTTGATATGATTTTCAGTCAAACTGATCTCATCATGACTACTAAAAATCATCTCCATGGCATCAGCATAACCTGCCACCTCTTGCTCATCGCGCCCTTTAAAAGATTTTGTTTCCAGTCCTAATAAAAGCTGTTCCACCTGATCATCCGTAAGACGGGCTCCTTCGATGCGCGTGGAAGAACCAACACTTTCTATAGTTGCCACTTTTTTTAAGCTCTCCAGGCGTTCGGGGGCTAAATGTTCAACAGCCTGCCACCGTCCTTTAAACTCATCGAGCTCAGCGATGAGTTTCAAGATTTCTTGTGTGATGGCAGGAATGGCAAGTTGAAACATAGGAACAGAATATCCATTTGTATCCATTTATATCCATTAATGTCCAATTAAAAACAGATGTCATAGAGAGCCTTTTAAAGCCCCTTATTGTAACAGAAGCTCACTGTTTGCTCATCAATATTCCCTACCCCTACAGAGAAAACATCCATGGCTTTTTTTACTTAAAATAAATAAAAATTGCAGTAACCTATTAATATTTTAAATAATCCAGATAAAAACTAATCTCTTTTATTGAGCTCCTTTCCTGCCATAAACATAGCTCCCCTCTCAACAAAGAGCGCTACAGGGCATTTACGGAGCCCTTGTTTCAAAACACTCTTTTTTTTTGAAGCAGCCACCATTTCGGGATTGCCCCTGATCACCTCAATCATTGTAGACGCACGCGCCTCGTTTGTACATCCTTTGCATTTCCTAACCCTGCCGCTTCAGCGCTTTGAATGTGATCAGCAAGCCCTTGGACTTTTGGAAGGTTAACTAATTGCCGTTGCTGATCAATCAAAGTGAGAGCAGTGGCATCAAGCGCCACGGGATCTCGAGAAGCCAAAATCATTCCATAAGGAGTCACATGAGAGGGATTCGGCTGCGGGCCCCCTGCATATTGCAACATTAATCCATCCATGATCGTCATGACCACCTTGGAATGAATCTGCTCTGTCTGATAGATGTCAGCAATGTAAGGACTCCCAAAATAAGGAGCTCTGACAAAGCGACGCCAATTATCAATCACGCCAATGCTCAGGTTAGCCAGCGCTCCATTAAGTCCCACATACCAACTATCACAAAGCGATGGAACGTTAATAATTTTATCAACTTGCTGCGTCACGAATGAGGCATAGTGACTCTCATTGCTGTACTGTTGTTGTCGCACGAGCGATTCTTGAAAAGAACTCGGCTTCTCTTTAAAAGCAAAATCACCATAAACAAGTTGCCCAACGAGCGGATGAGTAAAAACTTTCTGAGAATCGTAACCGTTTCCATATTCCATCCAGCGAAGTTGAAATCCAGGATGTTTCGTAAAACCTACTTTTTCCAAATCTTGACGACGGCGATCGCCAATGAAGATATGATCTGGCTGTACACCCGCCTCGACAAGCTCTGCCACGAGCGCTTCGACGAGTTGAAGATGGGTGCCTGCAAGCATTCCAGGCTCCGTAGCCACTTTGATTCCAACACGATCCCCTTCCTTGCCAACTTTCAATAATGATTGCCATGCTTTTTTTACATCGGGCTGATGCGTCACCGCGCAGAGAAGAGCTCCGAGCATGACACGCACTAAACGAGAATCGATCTTCATTTGAGGGGTCACCACGCGCTCACTCGAAACAAAAAAAACTTGTGGCCGTGCAAGTGGCGTTGGCCCCGCTTGCGGAGATGGTTGCGCCGTTGTTGAAGCCGCTGTTTGCAAAGGAATCGAAATTCTAGGTTGAGGAGAAGCAAAAGCATTTCCCCAACAAAACAAAATTCCGATCAAAGAGAATAATTTCATTTTTCAGAAGCATTTTCTGCAGTCTGGGGTCCTGCCTCCTGATAAAAGAGCTGCCCCATTTTAATCTTCTCTCTCCCACGCGAAACACGCCAGCGGTTGGTGTCGCGCAAAGAATAGACACAACCACAATATTCTTGCTGATAAAAATTTTCTTGTTTGGAAATTTCTAGCATGCGTGCTGATCCCCCACCCTTGCGCCAGTTGAAAGTCCAGTAGGTCAATCCCTCGTAAGGAGCTGCTGCGCGGACACCAGAAGCATTGATCTGGTCCAGATCCTTCCAACGAGAAATCCCAAGACAACTCGTCATCACGGGAAAGCCCTTCTCATGGGCATAGAGCGCCGTACGTTCAAACCTCATATCAAAACAAGCAGTGCAGCGGATGCCTCGTTCCGGTTCATTTTCCATTCCCTTAGCACGAGCAAACCAATTATCCGCGTCATAGTCAGCATCGACAAAAGGAATCTGATGCTTTTCGGCAAAACGAATATTCTCTTCTTTTCTCAATTCATATTCCTGACGCGGATGAATGTTGGGGTTGTAAAAAAAGATCTCAAGTTCAATCCCTGAAGCCAACATCGCCTCGATCACCTCTCCTGAACAGGGTGCACAGCACGAATGCAGCAGGACTCGCTTCTCACCACCAGGCGGGAGATTTTGAATACGTTGGGATAAAGCGGTCATAAGGAAAAAATAATTTTTTCTTTGAGAGAAAGCTCAGGATTAGCTGCTACAAGGACTCTGCCCACAAGCTTTGTTTGTATTCGCACTAAAGCGCTTCCGCGCGTTTTGAGAATTAATAATAATGATCCGCTCATTATTCTATCTTACTATATGAATAAAAATGAACGAGCAGGAAAAACTACATAATGGTACAAGGGAGATTCATGCCCAAATCATTTAACTAGCCCTTTCAACCGCGAAGTGCAACAGCGAGTAAAAAATAGAAAGGCTACATGATGCTGGTAATCTCAGAGGTGAGAAACCGAGGAGATTATCATGGCCAGAGGCTATCATCATGTAACCAGAGACAAACGATGCCAAATTTGTGCATTAGAGCGTTTTAAATGAAGTTGTGGCCGATGCAGTGTCAGGAACGAAGCGCGCAGACCCGCAGTGTATTCTGATACTTGAGGACGCGAGCACTGGAGTGACGCCGCAATGCGCGGCTATAAC
>JAPLTJ010000146.1 GCA_026398175.1 Verrucomicrobiia bacterium
GGTACGGTCTTTGTAAAATTCATACCTTATCATAACGTATCAATTTTGGGCATAACAGCGAATTTCGTTGCTTATGCCCATATTTTTTAGCCTTCGAAACATCTTAAGCAGAGGATTGCAGCTCGTTCGGACAGGCCCTACATAAACTTTCTCATTTTCATTCACGTTTTTAGGTTAAAAAAAAATTATAGCCGATGCAGTGCCAGGAACGAGAATACAGCGGGCTGGGAGGCCACTGGATGGACTGCCGAAGGCAGCCACGCAGGGGGGGAGCCGAGCGGGAGCGAGCGAGTTCAACCACAGACCCGCAGTGTATAATTGATACTCGAGGAAGCGAGCACCGGAGTGACGCCGCAATGCGCGGCTATAGAATTTTTGAAAATGCTCTAATGGACTGAACCCTATGGGAGAGCTATGGCAGAGTGGAAGAGCCACAATGCTGCAGCGGCTGCCAGGGCTGGTCCGAAGGGGATGCTTCTTCCGATACGGCCGCGAGTGACGAGTAATAAAAAGAGCGCCACGACCGATCCTAAGATGGAACCGCCAAAAAGAGCAAAGAGCATTCCTTTCCAACCGAGGAAGGCGCCGATGCAGCCTAGAAATTTGACGTCGCCAAAGCCCATCGCTTCTCGCGGCAAGGTGATTTGGGTAATCTCTGCTTGAAAAGGAATGATTTTTTCAAAAGGCCATGCATGCTCATCAATACGGAGCCCTTGATGTTGGAGAAAAAAATGTTGATTGGTGAGACGTTGGCCTGCCACTTCGATCCAATTCGCATGAGCCACAATTCGATCGGAAGGCCGGAGGAGCAACTCTTCCAATGCGATCTCTTCTTCTCCGAGGTGGAGCAATGGTTTCTCTGCGCAACTGAGCCTCAGCAGGAGTGGTTCTGCGAAGATGGTTCGTTTTCTTCCAAAGGCTAACTTTCCCAATTCTAAAATACCCCAGAGCAATCCATAACCAGCCGCCGCTGTTGCCATCGAAATGAGAGCAGCCTTGCCTCGAGATGACGTCTCCATGAGCTCAGGAAGCAGTGCAGAAGCCGCAACTCCAGCCACGATGCCGACGAGTGTGATTTCATTTGGGATGATCCAATGTTGAAGATCGATCACGGTTGCCACGAGTAGCAAGCTGATGAAAACAGCATGGGCCGTTGCTACAGGCCATGGAAAAAAATGATAGAAGAGCCAAAAAAGCAGACCAGTGCTCAGTTCCACCAACGGATATTGAATTGAGATGCGGTCACGACATCCGGCACAGCGCCCGCGCAGTAGCAACCAGCTGAGGATCGGAATATTTTCCCACCAAGGAAGGGTGTGGTGACACTTTGGACAACAAGAGCGCTTCGGGTTATTGAGGCTCTTTCCATGGGGCAGGCGCACGATCACGACATTGAGGAATGATCCAATGATGGTGCCGAGGAGAAAAAAGACAATGCCCGAGTAATGAGTAATGAGTAATGGGTAATGAGTCATGAGTGCAGGTTGTGAGTAAAATGCTGTTCTCTAAAGTTTTTTTAAAATGAGATCTAACAAAATAAGAATTTTGGAAAACTGATTTTGTTTCAGGCTGAAAATACTCGTTACCCGTTACTCGCCACTCGTTACGGCTTCGAGCGCTTGCGCGAGGAGCTCACAGGTAACGCGCGCGGCGCAAAATATTTTTTTACGGCCAGCAGCAAGTTGGCACCGCCCGAGATGCCAGGCTGGAATTGATATCCGGTGCCGAAGTTCATCGGAGCAGCAAGGAGCGAAGTTTGATAGGTAGCAGCGAGATCAGCTTGATATTTCGGACGAAAGAGTTCGATGGGGCCTTTGTAATCGCCAAAAAGATAGAGTGTCCAACTTAGATTATCAAAATAACGAAAGGGAATGCCCGAGTCATCTTGCAAAATGGCATTGGAATGTTGCAGTAAAAAATTTCGCGCCTGAGAAAAATCCTCTTCATGTAGCAAGTAAGAAGCCGCTTTCAAGTAGGAAACAAATGGTTCGAATTTTTGAAGCCATTGAAAAAAGGAGTGGCCATTTCCATTCGATAAATCTTGTTGTGCGTAGCAGAGCGTTTTTTCGGCGCTGCTCGCAGAGATAAACCGAATGCGCACTCCAGGAGCACCGCCCAGCGTGAGTCGTTCCACGCTTACGATCTGATTTCCTGTCAAACTGAGTAGTGTTAACAAGATCGGCAAGACTCCTTGAAAGGGCCCTCCTGTTGCTTGAGAGCGCATTTCTTTGGTGATAAAATAACCAAATTGCAAGGCTGTTTGGGTCGACTCGCAGATGTTCGAGAGGCCACGTTGTAGTTGCTCGGGCGAGAGCTGCTCGGGAGGCGTGATGAAACCGATGGGCTCTTTTCCACATAATAGATAAGTCGAGGCCGCATCAGGAAAAAGGACCAACGGATTCAAAATATCAGGCCCACTCAAAAGGTAGCAGAGAGTGGAAGGGAGAGGCATTCGTTGAGGCAGCTCTTGCACGCTCCACTGGCGCATCGGAAGAAGATGTCGCTGCTCATATTCCGTCCACATTTTTTGCAAGGCCAAGCGATGCGATTGATAGCTGCTGCTGAGTTGCAACGGTGCTAACGAAGAGGTTGAGGGCAATTCTTTTCCTGCTAACAACAAGGCATCTTCGTTATAGCCAGCATAAACAGGCCTCACCGGAATCGCTCGCCGGACTTCTTGTGCGGAGAGAACACAAAGAAGCACAAAAAAAAATAATAAACCGCGAAATGCGCTAAACATCGCTAAAATAAAAAGTAAAAATTCTTTTCGTGTTAGTTCGTGTATTTAGCGGGTTCAGCTTCTTTTCTCGCCAATCACCCTCTTCGAAAAAGCGGATGCAGTGCCAAGCCAAAAAGAATCACACCAATGCCAATACTGGATTCAAGCGGATTCGTCATGGCGGTGTAGCCGAGTGCTAGCAGACTGACGCCAATAAAAACAATCGATGGCAAGGGATAAAGAGGACAACGGAAAATTTCTTGCGATGCATCGGGAGCAGCGGCCTGTTTTTTTCGAAGCACCGAAACGCCAAAAACTGTCATGATCTGGCAACAAATCAGCGTGAACTGCGAGCTCACCAAGAGGATTTTAAAGGAGGAGGTTAAGAGCAAGAGGACCACCAAAACATATTGCAAGAGCATCGCGCGCACTGGGACATTAGTCGAGGAGACATGATCAAAGAAAGTCAGCGCTGGAAGATCTTTTCCCATCATCTGCGTGATGCGGGGGCCAACCCAGATTATGCCGCTCACCCCAGCCATGAGACCAAGAGCAATCAAAACTGCCATGACATTGCCGCCATGAGCTCCTAGCAAATGAGTCGCCACCACATGACCGACATCAATCACGCCGCGCAATTCTACAGTGGGTGCTGACATTAAAAAAACAGCATTCATGGAAAGATAGATCAACGTTGCCAAGAGCGTTCCGATAATGAGCGAGCGACCAACCGTCTTGCGAGAAGAACTCACTTCGTCAGCAATGTAGGTTGCCGAACTCCATCCGGCGTAAGCGTAGTAACAAAAAAGAAGCGTCACTCCGGAGCTTGGTAGAAAGAGCTCTTTGAGGGAGGAAGGGGTCGGCAGAAAAATGGTTGGCGATTGCGTGGCGTAGCGAAAGCCAAGAAAAATAATGGTGCCGACGAGAAAAAATTTCAGCGCGGTGATCGTGTCTTGAAAACCAGCACTGAATCCCAAATTGATCAAGTGAGTTCCTGTGATTACGGTTACTAAAGCAATCGCAATGAGCGTTGGAGGACACGAAGGAAAAATTCCTGAGATATATTTTGCAAAGGCCATGCTTGCCAAGGCTGTTGGAGCGATCATGCCACCATATTGCGTCATGATTCCACCTGCGGTGCCCAAAGCGGGATGATAAATGCGCGAAAGGTAATAGTACTCTCCTCCAGAATGAGGCATGAGCGAGGAGAGCTCCGCATACGAAAGTGCGCCGCAGAGAGCGCAGATGCCTCCGATCAGCCAGAGCGTTAAAATAGTGAAGTTGCTCGAGACCGAAAGAAGCTGTAACCCAAGATTGGTGTAAATTCCATTACCAACAACAATTGCCAAAACAAGGAAAACGCAAGTGACTAAGCCGACTTTGCGTGTGGAAGGAGGTACTGCAGACATAAAAAGAAAATTAGTCTCAAAGAACAGAAAGCAAAACAAAAAAATCAGGAAATTTTTTTGATCGCAGAATATGGAAACACCAAAGATCTTTTTATATTTCTGATTTCAAAATGGCCTCAATCTGTTCCGGCGAAAGTTGAGCAGCTGTAGCAATTTGCTCCAGAGGCAATCCTAAGCGATGTAGGTTGTGAATCATTTCAGCTTTTCCCTCAGCTTTTCCCTCAGCTTTTCCTTGAGCCAATCCTGCCCTCTCGCCATCGCCATAATACGTGCGCCAAATACTTTTTGCATCTCTATTGTCGCCAACATAACGCTCATACGCGCTGCGTTCGGCGTCTGAAAGTTGAAGAATATTGAGTTGCTCA
>JAPLTJ010000039.1 GCA_026398175.1 Verrucomicrobiia bacterium
AGTGTGTTGCACTTCACTTGTCAATCGAAGTGTGTTAAAAATTGCTGCTGCCCTGGTGAAAAACGGAGCTGCTTTTTAGGAAAAAAATCTCACCTTTTAAAAAATGTCAAAAATGAGCTGTTTGCGGACACGCTCTAATTAAGAAAACGAAAAAATACTAAATATGAAGAAATAGTAGATAAGCAGAGATTGTTTTAGAGCTGATCTCTAGTGGTAAAAGCTACATAACGCGTAATTATAAAATCAACATACAATCGCCGTAGCTATAAAAACGGTACCCTTGTTTCACCGCGGTGCGATAAGTCTCTAATATCGTTTCACGTCCTGCCAGCGCGCTAATCAGCATCAAGAGTGTTGATTTAGGAAAGTGAAAATTAGTCAATAAAGCATCAACTCTTTGAAATTGATAAGGAGGTCGAATGAAAATATTAGTCGCTCCCATATGAGGAAGAATGGGACCTTCCGGTTGTGATTCCAAAACACGGACGGTCGTTGTTCCGACTGCAATAAGGCGTCCTCTTTTTTCTGATTGATAAAAATCATTTAGTTGTACTGCCGTCGCTGCGCTGATTTGATACTCCTCTCGGTGCATGGTGTGCTCTGAAACATTTTCCGTTTTTACAGGCAAAAAAGTACCGGGCCCAACGTGAAGTGTTAAAAAAGCATGCGGTAATGTTTGCAAGATCGCTTTTGTAAAATGAAGTCCTGCTGTAGGAGCGGCAACTGATCCTGGATCGCGAGCAAAGACAGATTGATAACGCTCACAATCTTCGGCATCAGCTTCGCGCTTGAAATAAGATGGAATGGGCATCTCCCCCCAGCGCTCCAAGTCCAGAGGCTGGCTCAAAGCCAAGAGGCGCATCCCATCTGGTAAAATCTCTTGGACCGTAATCTCAACATCTCCAACAGTGACCATATTGCCTGGACGCATTTTCCGTCCTGGTTTGACCATGGCGATCCAATGCGTCTCATCTTGTTTTTTAACCAAGAGCATTTCTACTTTTCCTAAAACATCATGAAGGCGAGCTGGCAAAACCTTGCTGTCATTTAGGACCAACAAGTCTTCCTGCGCGATGTATTCGGGAAGATCTTTAAAAAAGCGATGTTCCATACGACCACTCTCACGATGGAGTACTAACATGCGTGAGTCTTCACGCCGTTCTACGGGCCGGCTTGCAACAAGCTCTGGAGGGAGCGCGTAATCATAATCAGATAAATGATAACTCATGACTAAAAAAGGAAATTGAAGTAAAAAGTTGAAGTTGAAGTTTTGAAGTCATTGCTCTGCAATGGCAGAGAATAAAAAAAAACCAACAATTTTAGCGCTCAAAAAGAAGCTATAACTCACACTCCAACTTCTTTACTCAAGCTCGCAGCGAAGCTGCTTGGTAGCGCGTACGGGAGTCGAACCCGTGCGCCAGCCTTGAGAGGGCTGTGTCCTAACCACTAGACGAACGCGCCAAAAAACAAGTTGTAATCTTACTTGGATCTTGTCTCAAAGCGAACTATTTTTGAAAATAACAATTTAAACTCTCAATGATGAAAACTCCGCTTCCCAAACTCTACGTTAAAACTGGATGCCCATGGTGTCATGAAGCAATCGAGTGGCTCGATCAACATCAATTCAAGTACCAGGCCATCGAAGTTCGCAATGATCCAGCTGCTTTTAAAACACTGGAAGAAATCTCTGGCCAGAGCAAGACTCCCACGCTGCAGATGCCTGACGGCCGCGTGCTCGCTGATTTTGGTATTGAGGAGCTGCCAGGGTTTTTAAAACCGTAAAGAGTAAAGAGCAAAGCGTGCAGAGGCTCCACTTACTACGGCAATAAAAATTAAAAAGATAGGCGTACCAGTGTTACCCTTTGCCCTTTACCCGTTACTCATTTTACTTGAGCGGCTTTGCCGCTCACTGACACGCCTCACACTCTTCGCCGCGCATCCGTGCTTCGAGGCTGCAAGCTTGGACTTCTGGCGAAAGAATTATTTCTTCACCTTTCACTTCACTCGCCCAGCGAGGACGTGACTGAAGCGTCGTCTTTTCAATCGTGTTAGCAGCAACGGATCGGAGATAGTAAGTTGTTTTCAACCCCGCTTCCCATGCATACATGTACATCTCATGTAATTTGCGACCATTAGGAGCTGCGATATAGAGGTTCAACGACTGTCCCATATCAATCCATTTCTGGCGGCGGCTAGCACACTCCACGTACCAAAATGGTTCAATCTCAAAAGCCGTCCGATAAATTTCTCGAATATTTTCTGGAATACGCTCGATCTCTTGAATAGAGCCATCCATATACTTCAGTTCTTCGATCATGGTTTGATCCCAAAGACCGAGATTCCTCAAGTCTTCTACGAGATAATTGTTAATGACCGTGAAATCACCACTCAAATTTCCTTTAGCAAACAGATTTTTAAAGGTTGGCTCAATCGATTGAGAAACGCCGTTAATATTGGAAATAGTAGCTGTAGGCGCAATCGCCATGCAGTTGCTATTACGCATTCCATACTCCTTGAGCGCCTTCCTAACAACATTCCAATCTAACGTTGAAGAACGATCCATTTTAACAGGAAGTCCGCGCTCCTTTTCTAGAAGATCAATAGTATCAATCGGGAGTAAGCCCCTGTCCCATTTTGAACCTTTGAAGGATTGATAAGCACCTCTTTCTTTCGCTAGTTTGGTGGATGCCAAAATAGCATAATAGGAAATTGCCTCCATGCTCTTATCAGCTAAGACAACAGCTTCCTGGCTAGCATAGCTGATCCTCATTTTATAGAGAAGGTCTTGGAAGCCCATAATTCCTAATCCAACGGGGCGATGCAGGAGGTTTGCCTGACGCGCCTCTGGCGTCGGATAATAATTAATGTCGATGACATTATCTAACATCCGCAAAGCAGTAGTGATGGTTGACTCCAGCAATGCCAAATCAAGCCCCTTTTCATTTGCGTGCAAAGGGAGGTTAATCGAACCCAAATTACAAACAGCTGTCTCCTGCTCCGAAGTGTTGAGCAAAATTTCAGTGCAAAGATTAGAGCTGTGTACAACTCCAACATGGTCTTGCGGTGAACGGATATTGGAAGGATCTTTAAAAGTAACCCAAGGATGCCCTGTTTCAAAAAGCATCGATAATATTTTCCGCCAGAGAGCCGCCGCTTCTACTCGCTTAAAGTAAGTGAGGGTCCCCGCATCAACCATCTTTTCATATTCGCAGTAGCGCTTTTCAAAAGCAGCTCCGTAGAGATCATGCAAGTCAGGCACATCGCTTGGGCTAAAGAGCGTCCAAGAAGCATTCTCCTGAACTCGTTTCATAAAAAGATCAGGAATCCAATTGGCCGTATTCATATCGTGAGTACGACGGCGCTCATCACCCACATTTTTACGCAACTCTAAAAAGTCTTCGATATCGAGATGCCACGTTTCGAGATAAGCACACATCGCTCCTTTGCGCTTCCCACCTTGATTCACAGCAACAGCTGTATCATTGGCAACTTTTAAAAACGGAATGACTCCCTGGCTCTCACCATTAGTCCCTTTGATCAGCGATCCACTCGCACGCACATTCGTCCAGTCATTTCCAAGTCCTCCAGCCCACTTCGAAAGTTTAGCATCATCTCCAATGCACTTGAAAATATGATCCAAATCATCCATCACCGTCGTCAAGTAACAAGAACTCAGTTGCGGATGCAGCGTGCCAGCATTGAATAAGGTCGGGGTTGATGAAGTGAATAAGAAAGAGGAAAGGATATTGTAAAACTCAATAGCGCGTTCATTTTTGGTAGCCCCTTCATGCAAGGACAAGCCCATAGCAACACGCATCCAAAAATATTGTGGGGTCTCGATTCGGCGTCCGCCAACATGCAGCAAGTAGCGATCATAAATAGTTTGCAGTCCCATGTAATTAAATTGCAAGTCGCGCTCAGGAGCCATGGCAGCTGACAGGCGCTTCAAGTCAAATTCCCGCAATAAGGGAGTTAAACGACCTTCACAAATCCCCTCTTCCAGATAGTCTGAGAAATGAGCAGCATGAACGATCTTGAGATCATGATAATGTTTAAAAGCAGGAATAACTTCTCGATAGATAGATTCTAAAAGAAGTCGGGCTGTGACATAGCCATAAGCCGGATCAATCTCAATGCGAGTCTTTGCTGAAAAAACCATCGCTTTTTCGACCTCATCAAGGCGGACACCACTATAGAGATTGCGAAGAGTCTCTTCGGCCATCACTCGACTATCACAGCGATCTTCAACGCCACGACAAGCTCGAATAAAAGAACGTCTAATGCGTTGTGGCTCCAATAATTCTTGATGTCCATTGCGCAAGGTCACATAAACTTTTTCTTGCGATGAATCAAGCGATTGATCCTCTCGGAGCGCGCGCGACTTACGACGGTCTTCGCGATAAATAATATATCGTCGTGCAATGGCATGATATCCTTTTTTCATCAAGGCAACCTCGACCGCATCTTGCACCAATTCAATTTCTAGGGCTTCACCACGAATGGCTCGTGAAATTAACCTTTGTACCACTTCATCGCTGATAAAATTAACAGCGTTTTGATCTTCTTGAAGCAAAAGATCGTCTGGAGTCAAATTACGTTCTGCTTTAAAGGCTCGTTCAATAGCTACAATAATGCGTTGTTGATCAAAAATCTCCATACGACCGTCTCGCTTGCAGACGTCAAATTTTTTATTGGCAAGGGGGTCGACTTCATTCAAGGAAAGTTGTTGAGCTGTCATAGATTTAAAAATGGTAAAGTTAAAATGGAAGGGAAAATTCTCAATAACTGGGACTCTACTCCGAAGATCGCCAAACACAATATACAGTATCTTGAAAGGGACACCTCCACCATTAGTGGAATTTTAATCACGAAAAAAAATCTTTGTTTTTTGTCTTTTGTTTTAAGAACGGGAATAATGTCGCATTCAAAAAACTTCTCCGCAAGTAGAAGAAATCACTTTTTAAAATTAAAAAAGTTGACTCATCTTCAGCTCTCTCCATAGGCTGTTTTTTACTGCCAAGAAGGCGAATAGACCTTTCCTTGCAAGAGAGCAAGAGCCTCCCCCACAAGAAAGAGTGATCCCGTTAGTAAAATAGGGGGATTCAAGTCGCTAGAAAAAGGGGCAAGCGGGTCAACAAAAATATTCTTTTTTTCTAAAACCTCACCCAAGGACGAAAAAGTCATAGCTGAGGGGACTGTTTTTTGTAATTCCGAGGGGGAAGCTGCGCGAGGAGAATGAACCGAAACCAAGATAATTGACGAAGCGATCGGTTCCAAAATGCGAAGCATCTTCTCTCCTTCTTTGTCGAGGAGTGATCCAAAAACGAGACAACATTTTTGGCCTGGAAAAACTTCTTTCCATGTCGCTACGAGCTGCTCTACTGCTGCTGGATTGTGGGCTCCGTCTAAAACAATTTCTTGCCCATTTTTTAGCAAGCAACGTTGAAATCGACCAGGCCAAGAAACTGTCTTGAATCCTAAGTCTTGAGCCTCATGAGAAATTTTCCACGGTCCCTGCTGTACTAACTTCAGTGCTACCGCAGCATTCCAATGTTGATGAGAACCGGCAAGGCCAAGCCGCGTCTCAGGAGTCAAAGGCTGGTCAACGATGATCAAAGGAGCGCCCACTCGGGCTGCTGCTTTTTTCAAAACTTCCATGACTTCTCCTGGCTGTGGACTTGTAACGACAGGAACACCTGGCCGCATAATCCCTGCTTTCTCTCGAGCGATATCAGCAAGTGTTGAACCAAGCCACTCTTGATGATCGATGCTGATCGGAGTAATGGCACAAGCAATTTTATCGGCAGCAAGATTCGTAACATCAAGACGCCCTCCCATGCCTGTCTCTAAAACGATCAGATCACATTTTTGACGCGCAAAATAGTCGAAGGCCAACGCCGTTGTGAGTTCAAAAAAAGTGGGGACTGTCTCTCTGCCTTGTGTCGCAGACTGAAGTCGTCTGATCCCTTCATCAAGATCCTCAAGAGAGATCAGCTCCCCATTAATTTGAATCCGTTCTCGAAAATCAACCAAGTGCGGCGACGTATAAAGCCCAACACGAAGACCAGCAGCTTTTAAAATTGATGCTGAAAATGCAGCGACAGAACCTTTCCCATTCGTTCCTGCAATATGAAGCACCCTCCTTTTCTTTTGAGGATCACCTAATGCTGCAAGAAGAGCGGCTGGTGCTTCCAGACCCAGCGAGATACCTTTGAGTTGTTGTTCAAAGAGCCAAGAAACAAGGCTAGAGGCTGGCGGCTGGAGACTAGAGAAATTTTTCACGGTCATGAGACTCTTTTTTAGAACACGCCGTTTTAAAAGTGAAGTGCAACAGTGATCAATAATTAAAGGGTTTCTGTTGCGCTCAAAGGTACGTTAATTTTCAGAAGGTTAGGAGCGGGATTGATGGCAGGCAAGCTGAAATGATTTGGAACGTGATTAAGGCAAAGATGCAAGTGCTTCATGCAAGGTTTGAGGTGCCTTGGAGCGAAGCGACAAGGTTTCAAGAACCCGGAATGAAGCACTTGCATCTTTGGGCATGAGCGTGTAGAGTAGGCAGAGGTTACGGAGTGACAGGCATAAAGCCAATGACCGTTTTACCTCTACCCCTCATCGAACCGGACTTGCCGATTTGCAGCATCCGGCTCTCGGAG
>JAPLTJ010000184.1 GCA_026398175.1 Verrucomicrobiia bacterium
CATACCCATTCCCTGCCTCTATCAGCACAGCGCCGTGAGTTCAATCTCGTGGCACGCTACATGGTTTTGCCGTAGGCTATTTTTAAGTACTAACTTTTTTAATAGACCCCTGTGTATCAAAACACGTGAAATGCTCCTGCTGCCAACGGTATGTTGGCAGTTTTAGGTTTACACTTAAAAATCGTATAGATTAGAGTGGCAAGATGCTTTTCCGTGTTCTCTTGCTCCTTTTTCTTGTCACGTCATTGGGAGCCGCGACCACTAATGATCCTTCAGAGGAATTTGTTGCAGCGTATCGTAGCTTTAAAGAAGCAGAGCGTCTCGACCAAGTTGGAAGGAAAGACGAAGCTATTACAAAATATCGATATGCTGAAAATCATTTGATCGATATCAGTAACAACTATCCAAACTGGCAAAAGCCGATTGTAGAATATCGCCTCAGTAAAATTAGAAACAATCTCGCGCGTATTGGGGCTTCATCAGATGCAGGCACTCCTCCTGTCTCCAGTAGTGGCGGGCGTGCTTCTGCTTCTAATGATAATGATCGCTCTCCTCCTGAGAATGGCAGGGTCGATGCGCCGCGTTCTTCTGATGAAGGACAGCGAGAAGAGCCTCGTTATGGAGAGAGTAGTCATGAAAGCCCGCGCTATGGCTCAGAGCCGCCGCCAACGGAAGCGCAACCTTCTGCACGTTCTTCTGTTCCTGAGTCAGATGGTCCAGAACCTGCTCCCCAAACGGCTTCCAAAAGGGCGAGTGATATTCCAACACTTTCTATTATTCCTCCAGCATCAAGAGGCACTCCTTTCAATAGCAAAGAATTATTACAACTTCAGAAACAGCTGAAGCAGACAGAAGCAGAGTTAGAGAAAGCACACAATGACATTGTTGATAAAACAGCAGAACTCGATCACTCGAAAATTTCTTTGGTTGAGACAAAAGCTCAATTAACAAAGACAGAGCGGCAGATGGTCGATTTAAAAAATGATCTTGAAAAAACTCGCGCTGGAACTTTGCAGCGAGAAGCTGCTTTAAAAAAATCATTGCAGCAATTGGAAGGAAAAGTAGCAGCTCTTTCAGCTGACAAAGAAGTGATGATGGAAGAAAACAGTGGTCTGCAACAGCGTCTCCAGCAGACCGCTAATTCATTGGTTGCGGCTTCCAATAATAAAAATCTTTTAGAACAACTTCAGGTGGAAGTGAACGCTGAAAAAAATGCATCAGCAGCATTACATGAACAATTGAGCACAGCTCAACGAGAGCGTGATGCAGCTCACGCAGAGAGCGCTACGCTTGCGGAGCAGATGAAGCAGGCGAGTGCTTCTTTGGTTGCAGCGGAGCAGAAGGGGCATGACTTGGAAGCAGTGCAAGCTCAAGTCACCACGCTTCAACAGCAACTTCAACAGACCAACGGTTCGTTAGCAGAAGCACAACAGAAAAATGCAGAAATGGATGCTTTGAAAATTCGCTTGGCAGCTTTGACGGCGGAGGGAGCTAACCAAGAAAAAGTCTTAGCCGGTACTCAAGCGGCCAACCAAGCATTACAAACCGCTCAAAAAAATCTCCTCGATGATCTTCAGAAAAAATTAGTGGCGGCACGGGCAGATCAAGAAGTTTTAAATGAAGAGCGAGCCAACATAGAGATACGCTTGAAGGAGACGAGCGAGGAAGTTACTTCGCTGAGAAAGGTAGGGGCTGACGCGACACGGATGCAGCATCAGATGGAGGGATTAACTCAAGAATTAGACAAAAATAAAAAACAACTCTCCGAGGCTCAAGCTTCTCAAATGGAAACAGAGACTATCCAGAGACAGGCTTTAGTAGAGCTTGAAGGGAAGTACCGTCTTGCTGTTGTGGAGCGCCAAAGTATGGAGACAAAAAAGGGTGAGCTAGAACAGCAACTGACGGCAGCCAATGAAAAAATGAAGTCATTGATGGCTCAGCCAGTCCCCAATGTCGCTGCTGCCCAAAGCGACTTGCAGCACTCTCAGGCCGAGCTACAAGCAGCTAAGAAGCAGCTTGAGGACTCAGAAAAAAAGATTGCAGCTTTGGAAAAAGCAGAGCCTAAAAAGAGTCAGCTCTTACAGGAGAAAGAAAAAGAGTTGGTCGCGGCTCGCGAGGAAGCTGGAAAATTCCAAAAAGAACTTCTTCGTGCACAGCAACAATTAACGAGCATTCAAGACGAAGTTAAAAATAGAGATGATCATTATAATGATTTGAAGAAGCAGTTGGATCAAAAAAATGAAGAGATCGCTGCGCTCCAGAAAAAGGGAACTCCTGAGGCAGGGAAAATTGTTGCAGAAAATGAATTGCTCAAGGGTGTCGTGATGCGCGAATTAAAGGCAGAAGCTAAGCGACAACAGATCAGAAAACTGGTTGTGGAAGATTTAGACAAACTAAAAGTGAAGTCAGATACGCTCTCACTTCAACTTCGAAAATTAGCGAAGCCAGTAAGGCTCACTGACGAAGAGCGGGCTCTTTTTAAAGGCAAGTTGCCGCTTCCGCCAGAAAGCGAGCAGGACGAGGAGAAGCTGATCGTTGCTGTTGAAGCTTCCAAAAGTGAGAAAAATCCTGCCCTAACGAATGCAGTAAGTGGAGCGACGCCTGCTGCAACTCCTGCGAGCGGTACTAATAATGTGACTGATACCAACGCTCCAATTGGGATGAAGAAAAAAGAGGAGGGGAAGGACGTTAAAAAAGAGACTTCTGTCGATCAGGAAAAATACCATACCTCGCTCAATAAAGCCAAAGAGCAGTTTGAACACCAAAACTATGCCGAGGCAGAAAAAAATTTCCAAGATGCTTTGAGCGCTTCGCCTAACGATTACATCACGCTTTCTAATCTTGGGGTGGTGGAGTTCCAACTTGGCAAGATGTCGGAAGCCGAGAGCACCTTGAAGAAAGCTTGTGCTCAAGATTCTAAAAAATCATTTGCCTTCACGACGCTAGGCATCGTGCATTATCGCCAAGAACGTTTTGATGATGCTGAAAAAGTCTTGCGTCAAGCTGTGGCGATTAACGATCAAGATTTTACCGCTCACAATTATCTGGGTATTGTGCTGGCGGCCTCTGGCAAAAGCAAAGCGGGCGAGAGCGAGATCATGAAATCGATTGAGATCAATCCTAGCTATGCCGATGCTCATTTTAACATCGCTGTCATTTATGCGACCGGTAAGCCGCCTGCCAAGGAGATGGCAAAGACGCATTATAAAAAAGCAGTCGCGCTAGGAGCTCCGGCTGATACGACGTTGGAGAAGTTGATTAATTAGAGAATAGAAATTCACAGGGATGGAAGCGATGGAAGGGATGAGGAAAAAGTAAGCGTTCATTGGCTAGAGCATTTTTTATTGCTACGAACAGAGTTGAAACGTTGAAGCATTCATACCATTTCCATTAATTAATGAGACTATAGGACGTAGGAGTTTTGGTTTCTAGCAAGGCGGAAGAGTGAGGCGCTATGCAAGCATAACGTAAGCTCTGACAACGAAGCTAGGGAGCAAAACATACATGCGGCGTGGCAGC
>JAPLTJ010000072.1 GCA_026398175.1 Verrucomicrobiia bacterium
TTTGTCTCTGGTTACATGATGATAGCCTCTGGCCATGATAATCTCCTTGGTTTTGACACCTTAAAGATTACCATCATCATGTAGCCTTTCTATTTTTTTTCACGTGTTGCACTTCGCGGTTGAAAGGGCCAAAACAAAAATAAAGATCTTCAGTCGCTGGATTCCAGCGTCCGCTGGAATGACGTCTAGGTGAAGAGTTTTTTTAATTTTGAAATATAATTTTAGTTTATTTTGAGCAGCAATGAAATAATGTAAAAAATAAAAATTCTTTTTTAAATCTTTATCAATGAGAGAAAAAAAGAGAAAAGAATGTTATGCAATCCCGCTTGATCCTCTCGATTTTTTTTATTTTTTCTTTTTCTGCAATGGCAGAAAACCAATCTGTACCAGTCACTGTTGGAGAATATTCTGACTTTTTAAATGCGGTTGCGGTGACCGATGCTCATACACTTTTTCATGAGACGATGGATGAGATTACTCGTGATGGAGAGCCTGGCGATTATCATTATGAAGCTGTTGCTGGGGGAGAAAATTTGCCAATCACTTTTGTCACCTGGTTTGATGAGGCTCGCTATTGCAACTGGAAGGAACATGGGTCTCCCATGCGTGATGAGGTGACATCGGAGACGACGGAGACCGGAAGTTATACGTTGAACGATGACATGAGTGGAAGGGTTATGGAAAATTCAGGGGCTCATTATTTTTTATCGATGGAAGAAGATATCGGGTTCAATGATCCAACCTTGGCGTCGAATGATCGCGGATTCTCCATTATCGAAATAGACGGAGGAGATCATTTTAATGCTGCTAGTTTTCTGGGAGCTTCTAACCCTGAAGCAAGCGATGGAACGTGGAGCACTTTTGATGAAGTGATTGGTGTCGTCGGCGTGCTTGCTGTGATCGGAGGAGCTGGGTATGCGTATCATCGTTGTCATACCGCTCCGGAAGATGGCAGGATGGCTAATAGTAATGGAACTGTAATAGAGACCACAGAAGAAAATCGACTAAAAGCCGGTACAGAGCCCGAAAAAGTAGGGGGATCAACATCTACGAGAATCGACGTTGTTACTGAAAAACCAACAGACGCAGGAAACTTTAGTCAAGATCAACGCTCTTTCGTAAAAAAATGCGCTGACAGGTTGAGAGGTCATGATCATCGCGACTCGATTTTTCAAGATGCAGATCAAATTGACTGCATCCAAAATGAAGACTTAATAAGTCCAGAACATCAAAGTTGTTGTCAAAAATTCATCCGATGGATGACGCAACGAGCCTACACCTATAAAAACGTAGCTGATTTTAAAAAAAGAAATCCAGAGTATTTGCAAAACAAGATTGAACGCCGTAGTGCAGCTCTTACTGAATGTAAAACAACGATTGAAAATCATCCGGCAGTTGCAGCGGCAGCGGGACATCTAGTAACAATTCAGCAGCATGCTGCAACGATTGCAGGACAGCAACAGAGGATCCAAGGTCATGAGCAAACCGAGCAAGAGAAAAAAACAGAGGAAGATCGAGCTCGTCTAGCTCGCTTTAGAGAATTTCAAGAGGATCGAGAAAATTTGAGAGAAATAGGAGGATGCATTCTTAAAATTTCTGCATTAGAGCGGCTTTGCTACTCAGCTTCTGCTGCTCTTGCTGTGCATCACTCCTCTTCATCATCTGCAGTACGAATGCTGGAGCCTTCTCTCACTCCATTCCAAATGCTGCGTGAGGCAACTCAATGCCTTGTGTTTACAAAACTGCAAGCTATAGAAAAAGTAGCAAGAGAATCTCAGCATGCAAGTAAAGAAATAGTGGCTGCTGGTCAGATCCATACCCAGTATCATGAGGTTTGTAAAGCTGAGGCTGAGCTGATGGAACGGTTGAAGATATTAGCGAGCAAAAAAGAACTTTTATGGAAATATCTAGCAGAAATGGAAAGTGATTTTATCGAGCATAAGCAAGTTGAACAGAAAGTTAGTTCCATCAAAGAGAAAATTACTACTCTCGAAACAGCGATTCAAAATTATAGAAAGGTCACCCAAAATCACTTTAATCATGTAAAAATAAGTTTTGATGCCGATCAAAAATCTAATGCTATTCGAGAGCGTCATGACCGAGATTCTGTTGCTCAGAGTTTTAGCTCAAGTAATGTCGAGAAAAAGAAAAAAAGCAAATTCCCTTTCGGTCAATTCTTTAGTTCTTCTGACAAGAGTGGCCAATCGCAGGCGGCTCTTGCAGCAGCAGCGCAAGTTGACTTAAGCATAGAAACTGTTTGCCATGAGCTTGGAGAAAGAGTCGAAAAAAAGTTTGCAGAGGAAGTACATCATCACACAGATAGAGTCGAGGAATTTTTTGCTCAATCGTACGAGTTGCTTCATCTTACTGAGCGCAATATTTTGTTAGGGACGGAGCTCATACGTTTATACGAAGCTGATCAAGGCAGGAAGCTTTGGGAAACTTCTTCGTTGAGACCTTATCTTAGAGAGACTCTTAGAATAGCAAGAAAGGCAGTGAGCGACGTCTCTGATCTTTTCAGTCAAGAAAGGGAAGCTCTTGGTGGAACTTGGAAAAAACAAGCAAGTGCCGCCACTCTGAATCCAATTTATTATTACCAAGGTAAAGGATTGCAAACCTTCACGAAAGAAGCAGATATCACTCAAGGGATAGAAGAGCTAAAACAAATTAGCAATTCTATTAGAGAGACTGCACCAGCGCGCCTCCAAGAAAACATCGATCATGCAACAACGATTGCTGGATTGCTTGACAGTGCAGGAACTAAAGCTGGGGAACTCTTGTCTGCAACCACAGCAACTTTAGAAGCAAGGAGGAGAGGCTTTCTTGAAGCGATGAAAACGTTGCTGAGTAATCCTATTTTGCAACCAGCCCAGCAAGCAACAGATCAGGGCCAAGGTGGCGAACAGAAGGAGAATTGATTGATTGAATTCGCGACATGACTTCATTGCTGGAGATGGCCAGCGTTCCACCTCCCAAAATTATCGGAGCAATATAAAAGCGGACTTCATCGACAAGCCCCTCTTCAAAAGCCTTTCCAAGCGTGATGCCGCCCCCTTCGATCAAGACCGAGCTGATGCCTCGCGCAGCCAGATTTTGCAAGCCTTCGCGGAGAGTGCAATTTTCTAAGATGATCGTTTTATCGGGATATTCATCGGTGAGCAGATGGCACTCTTTTGGAATATTTTCTTTCGAACGAGTCCAAATCACCCGCCACGGCTGCACGAAGGCGAAGGGGTCAGTTCCGTAATTTGTTAATTTTGGTGCCAGTTCATTACTTCCACGAAGACCTCGTATTGTAAGACGCGGATTGTCACAACGCACCGTATTTCCCCCAACAAGGATCGCATCGACACGTCGGCGAAACAGCATCGCATGATGACGGCTCGCTTCGGAAGTGATCCAACGTCGTCCTGGTGCGGCGATTCGTCCATCGAGTGACATGCCACATTTGGCAATCACCCACGGTATGCCTGTTTTCATCCGATGATTCCAATGATGATTGAGAGCTGCACACTTTTCAGCAAGCACACCAGTCGCAACGGAGATGCCGGCTTGTACTAAGATTTTTTTAGCTCCTCCTTGATGCTGCGGATTGGGATCAGTTGCTCCATAAACAACGCGAGCAAAACCAGCCTCGATGATCGCTTCCGTGCAAGGGGGCGTGCGGCCATGAGTGGAGCAGGGTTCAAGCGTAACATAGAGCGTAGCGCCTCTAGCCTGATCTGGAGAGGGGAGATGGTTGAGTGCTGCAACTTCGGCGTGAGGGCCTCCAGCAACAGCGTGATGTCCTCGAGCTAACACTTTTTCTTCAGCCATAATCACAGCTCCGACCATCGGATTGGGTGATGTCGTTCCAAGCCCGCGCCAAGCCTCTCGGAGGGCCAGGCGCATGGACTGTTCGTCGAAAGGCTGGAGGCTGAAGCTTGAAGATTTCATGCTAAGATTTCACCGGATTACTGCTATCCAAAATAGAATTACTTGTATGTCACTCAAGTGACACTTCTAAAAAAAGGAATCTTATTTCAATGTTATTTAACAACTCGAGCAATCGTCATTCCAGCGGACGCTGGAATCCAGTGAAGGTCAATTCAGATTTGAGGACTAGTGTCAAAAAATTTAAAATGATCGATGGGAATCAAAAAATATTTTTACGAAAACAAAAATAAAGATCGTCAGTCGCTGGATTCCAGCGTCCGCTGGAATGACGGTGGTGTAGTTAGAATGTGGCTAGTGGCTACTTTTTTTCTGTTAATTGGTTTTATTTGGGACAAGAGCGAAATGATAACCAACAAAAATTCCTCCAGCCTCCAGCCTTACTTAATAAACCCCCGCTTTTTCCATTCGCCAATATTTTCTCCAGCGGAGCGTTGAATCAAGTCCATCGTAAATTTGAGAAGGCACGCTTCCCAAGCATCGTCGACTCCTTCAATGAGGACGCTCATCGTATCTTCCTTTTGCTGGATCTCTTCTTGGAGGCGGGCCAGGACTTTTTCTTTCGGTTCTTTGAGGTGGCGTTTTGAAAAATCTTTCTTTTTTAAAACAAAACCGTAGCGCAAAATTTTGAAATGCTCTGGATGTTCGGTAAAGAGATCTGCAAATTCGCGCGCCTGCTCGCCGAATCCTTCCAAGAGAATTTTATTGATGTAGTCTGGGGCCAAGATGCGAGGCCGCTCAGCTTGGAGCTGTCCTGCCCGAATGCAGACAGTGCCGACTTCATCCATCGGCTCGGTAACGAGTTGAAAATGAAAACTCGTTTGGCCAAATGTCTCAATGGCATGACGTGGCTCCACAATCACCCGCGTGTTTTCAAGAGCATAAGTTAAATCTTCAGGGGACATGGGGAAGTTGAGCGGGAAGTTGAGCGGTTTGGATCCCTGCCTTCGCGGGGACAAGTTTTTATTGGTGATCGAATTTTAAATCGTATATCTTTTACGGGCTATGCCAAAGTTTTTCTATCGATTTTCGTTTCTTTTTTGCTTCTCTCTTGGGTTGTTGGGTTGCCACTCTGACAAACCGAGTGTCAAGATCGGTCTTAACACTGAGTTGACAGGGGAGGTGCCTTCCATTGGCAATTCGTGCCTGCATGCAGCGCAACTTTTTGTTGAGGAAAAAAATCAAGCAGGTGGCATTTCTATCGCAGGAGTGAAGATGCCGCTCTCGCTCGTCGTGGGAGATAACGGAGCCAAGCCAGATCAGTCAGCAACAGTGGCTCAGCGGCTCATTTCTCAAGACGAAGTGGTCGCCATGGTTGGACCCAACATTAGTTCCTGTGCCATTCCTGCTGCTGAAATCGCAGAGAGTTTTGGGTGCCTCATGATGACGCCGCTTTCCACGAATCAACGGACCACCAAAGATTCTGCAACCGAAAAACCAAAGAAACATGTCTTTCGAGCTGGATTTACCGAGGTCTTTGAGCAACTGGCTTTGGCGAAATTTGCGATCGAGCAGCTGCATGCTAAGAAAGCCGCTGTCCTCTACGACATGTCGAGCGAGGCTCCCAATAGTGAATCCAAACTTTTTAAAAAAGCGTTCGTCGCTCAAGGCGGAACCGTTGTTGCCATGGAGACCTACAGCACGGGCGATCGTGATTTCCGTGCTCAGTTGACCAATATCAAAGAGGCTGCGCCTGATGTCATTTTCTTGCCAACTTATTACAACGATGTTCCGCTCATCGCGGAGCAGGCACACCAACTGGGCATCAAAGCGATTTTTCTAGGAAACAGCGCTTGGAGTACGCCAGAAATTATTCAGCTCGATGCGGGACATCATTTGGAAGGAGCTTATTTTTCCAATCATTTTGCGATGGAATCCAACGCGTCTGAGATTCAAAAATTCATCACCGCTTACAAAGCGAAGTTTGGAGAGCTTCCCGACGAGATTGCAGCATTGACCTACGATGGTATGTCACTTATAAGCCAAGCGATCGGAAAAGCAAATAGCCTCGACCGATTGGCCATCAGCCGCGCTATGGGCGACATACGAGAATTTCAAGGCCTCACTGGAAACTTCATCTATCCTCCAGGCAGTCGCGATCCGCTTAAAAACGTGATCATGATTCAGCTGAGGCAGGGGAAGTTTGAGCAGATGAAAAGTGGAGAAAAAAAAGAATAGCCGCAAAAAATACAGCTGGCCGGGAGGCAGCTGGATCAAATGCTGAAGGCAGCTACGCGGGGGCGAGCCGAGCGGGAGCGAGCGAGTTGCAATGCAGAGAAGGCAAAGAAAAGCGAATTTGGAATTTGAAGCCCGACCCCTTTTTCGAATGCTGACAGAGTAACGCAACCGTTGTTTGCATTAAAAAAATAACGTCATTCCAGCGGACGCTGGAATCCAGACGGCCATCGATACCGAATCGATGATCTCACAAAATAAAGTCTCGTTTTTTCTTTCAGAAAATTTCTTGGAAGTTTTTTATCATAGGTTCTCAATATTTACACAGACAGTCGCCTGGATTCCTGCGTCCGCAGGAATGACGTCGGAGATGTAGCGACTGTTAGTTTGAAAAACTACGGTGTTCGGCTAGCTGAACATTTATGAAAAGTAAATGGACTGGCACCAAAATTAACAAATTACGGAACCGACCCCTTTTTCATCTTCTTGCCGACTTATTACAACGATGTTCCGCTGATCGCGGAGCAGGCACACCAACTTGGGATCAAAGCAATTTTTTTAGGCAACGGCGCCTGGAGAAATTACCTTAACTCTTAGTGTCAGCTACAGTATTAGTTCCACTAGACTGAACGATTACAAAAGCAATCATTGATGATGCGTTGATGAAGAAGTAATGAACTGGCACCAAAATTAACAAATTACGGAACCGACCCCTTTTTCATCTTCTTGCCGACTTATTACAACGATGTTCCGCTGATCGCGGAGCAGGCACACCAACTTGGGATCAAAGCAATTTTTTTAGGCAACGGCGCCTGGAGTTTTTTAGGCAACGGCGCCTGGAGTACTCCAGAGATTATTCAACTCGATGCAGGACATCATTTGGAAGGGGCTTGTTTTTCCAATCATTTTGCGATGGAATCCAACGCGCCTGAGATTCAAAAATTCATCACCGCTTACAAAGCGAAGTTTGGAGAGCTTTCCGACGAGATTGCAGCATTGACCTACGATGGTATGTCACTTATAAGCCAAGCGATCGGAAAAGCAAATAGCCTCGACAGGCTTGCTGTCAGCCGCGCTATGGGTGACATTCGAGAATTTCAAGGCCTCACTGGAAACTTTATTTATCCGCCAGGAAGCCATGATCCGATTAAAAACGTGATCATGATTCAGCTGAGGAGAGGGAAGTTTGAGCAGATGAAAAGTGGAGAGAGTCAGTAGACTTCTTTCGAAACTCTACTTCTGACGATGAATTGCGGCGTCGCTCCAGTGCTCGCGTCATCGAGTATTAGATATACACTCAGCCGCTGTGCGCTGGAGACTCCTGGCACTTCATTGCCATAAGCGAGCTTGGAAAGAAGTCTAGTAAAAAAATAACGGACCTGGCACCAAAATATCGAAATAACGGAACCGACCCCTATTTCAAAATATCGAAATAACGGAACCGACCCCTATTTCGGAACCGACCCCTATTTTGTTTTTTTCATTGAAGAGTTCTTTTCTACCTTTAGACTTTTCGTATGCCTTTGCCCATTTCTACTGCTTCAAAAATAGGCAAGCTTGTACCGCCTCTTGCTGGGCAGCTTAATTCAGTTCAGGAGGGGGAATATGTTCCTGATGAGCTAGGTGATCTAAAAGTATATCTCAGCAAACAGAATAAGGGAGGGATCTTAGCGATAAGGACGATCAGTGGCAAAGAACAAATGTACCGGATGCAGTGGTATCCAGGAGCATTTCACGTGTTTTGATACACAGGGGTCTATTAAAAAAGTTAGTACTTAAAAATAGCCTACGGCAAAACCATGTAGCGTGCCACGAGATTGAACTCACGGCGCTGTGCTGATAGAGGCAGGGAATGGGTA
>JAPLTJ010000134.1 GCA_026398175.1 Verrucomicrobiia bacterium
ACATACCCATTCCCTGCCTCTATCAGCACAGCGCCGTGAGTTCAATCTCGTGGCACGCTACATGGTTTTGCCGTAGGCTATTTTTAAGTACTAACTTTTTTAATAGACCCCTGTGTATCAAAACACGTGAAATGCTCCTGACATGATGATAGCCTCTGGCCATGATAATCTCCTCGGTTGTACACCTCTGAGATTACCAACAACATCATGTAGCCTTTCTATTTTTTTTTCACGTGTTGCACTTCGCGGTTGAAAGGGCCGATTCGAAATTTTATTGATCAGAATTCTTTTTAAGAACTTTTTCCACCAGCATCGTGGCCAAGATCTGCGTGGCGTCATCAAGTTTTTGAAGTTGTTGTTGAAGAAGGGGGAGGTTCTCTTGTTTCATGGCTGTGGCAAGTTGGGCGGCTGCAGCTCGAATTTCTTCTTCCATGAGTGGATCGAGTTCTCCTGCAAGCTGTGCTAAGGCGCTTTCGACGGCAGGGAGCATCTCTTCGGCCTTTAAGCGAGCCTCAGTCAAGATGCGGGCGTCACGGTCTTCGAAAGCATGTTCGAGAGAATCAGCCAGCATCGCTTCGACTGCCTCGTCCGAAATTTCAATGGCTTGACGAATTTCCAAGATTTTTTCTTCGCCAGAAAGTGTGTCACGAACCAAGACTTTTAAAATCCCATCGGCATCAATTTCAAATTGGACGCCAACGCGGGCCTGTCCCTTGGGAGCCTTAGCAAATGGAATTTCGACGTCACCCAGTTTCCAATTGTCTTTGGCGAGCTCTCGTTCGCCTTGCAAAATGGTGATCTTCATTGCTTGTTGACCAGCGACAGCATTGGTAAACATTTCTCCAGCCTTCGTCGGGATGGTCGTGTTACGTGGAATGATCACATTCATGAGTCCGCCAAAAGTCTCGATGCCGAGGGAGAGAGGGGTGATGTCGAGGAGGGTGATGTGAGGGAGGTTCCCTTCCAGCAAGGCTGCTTGCAGCACCGCACCAAGAGCGACGGCTTCATCGGGATGCTGAGAGAGATTTGGTTTTTTTCCGAATAGTTCTTCGACGAAATTTTGCACGAGCGGCATGCGTGTAGAACCACCGACTAAAATAATTTCATCCAGGTCACTCGGCTGCAGCTTGGCATCGGCGAGAGCTCGGAGACAAAGAGCATGCGTCCGTTCGATGAAGGGGCGACAGACTTTCTCAAGTTCTGCACGAGTCAGTGGAATTTCTAAATGATCGGTCCCTTGGAAAAAAGGAAGTCGCACGACGGTCTCTTCCACAAAAGAAAGTTCTTCCTTGGCCTGACGGGCTGCTGTTTTCAGGCGTTGTGAGTCGATTTCTTGAGAGGAAAGATTAGCTTTTTTGAGCAAAAAATGAGCAATGGTTTCATCCAAATCATCTCCTCCCAGTTGTGTGTCTCCATGGGTTGAGAGTACTTGAAAAATGCCATGATCAAGTTGCAAAATCGAAAGATCAAAGGTGCCGCCACCTAAATCATAGACGGCAATCTTGGCTTGGTCATGAAGCTTGTCGAGGCCGTAGGCAAGAGCAGCAGCAGTTGGTTCACTCAAAATTCTTTCAACGGTGAAGCCTGCTAGCTCCCCCGCGTGGCGCGTGGCAGCGCGTTGAGCATCGTTGAAGTAAGCGGGGACGGTGATGACCGCGCGAGTGATGGTTGTTCCCAAACTGGTTTCAGCGATATTTTTGAGATGTTTTAAAATTTCGGCAGAAACTTCTTCGGGAGTGACGTGATGTTTTCCAAGTGTTAATTTTTTTTGACTTCCTATCAATCGTTTTACGGAAGAGATCGTTTGCTCAGGATGCAAGATGTGTTGGCGCTCTGCCATGCGACCGACAAGGGCAGGGGCTTTGTCAGGATAGGAAACAATGGAGGGTGTGAGGCGCGATCCTTCCTCATCAGCTAACAACATGGGAAATCCAGCGTCGTAGATGCCAATGAGCGAGTGAGTCGTACCTAAGTCGATGCCGACGCATTTGGAAGAAGGTTGTGTCATTTTTAAAATTTATCCTAACAATGTTGTTAACATTAATTCCCTTTCTCTCAATTGTTGATTCCAGCGTTGTGCAAAGCTGAAACTATTGGCGAGCTCGAGAAGCTCTTGAGGCGATGTTTCTGAGGCTCCAGTGTCGAGATCACGGAGCTTTTGCGCGAGATCGTCTTGCCATTGTTGAACGGAAGAAAGTACCTCATTGATCTTAAGACGCGTATTGACGAGTTCATCGATCATGATTGCCTTGGCTAAACTTCCTTGAGTTGCTTGGTATTTTTTAAGGAGTACGTCACTGTATTGTAATTGAGTGACAATGGTAGGAAAGAGAGCCGTAGCAGCAGCAGGGAGGGGGATCGAAGAAGTTTCAGGGGCACTAGCCAGATAACGAAGGCGTTTTGCAGGATCGCGCAAGATTGTAGCAGCTTCTTGAAGCTCATGAAAAGAGGCTGTAGAGCCACCAGCTTGATCAGGATGATGCAAGGCAGCAGAGCGACGAAAGGCTTCTTCGATTGCATTGAGATCAAGATAGAAAGTTCTTGGTAGTCCAAGAACACCATAGGGGTCAGTCCTGCCTTTTATAACATTTAATGACATAGCATGAATTTTAAAACTAATGAAACTAGTGTCAAATGTTACAAAAGGCAGGACTGACCCCTATGCCCTATGCTGAAAAGCTTTCGCCGCAGGAGCAATGAGCAACAGCGTTGGGATTGGTTACTTTGAACCCTCCTTTTTGAAGGTCGTCGCTGTAGTCGAGTTCGGAACCGCTGACAAAGAGGGCGCTTTTGGGGTCAATGACAATGCGCACGCTTTGAGATTCGACCATGATGTCGCGAGGAACTGGGCCATCGACGAGATCCATTTTGTATTGTAATCCTGAGCAGCCACCACCAATGATGGCTACCCGCAGAGCCCCTCCAGGAAGGCCTTGGCGAGTGAGGAGAGAGATCAACTTGTCCGCAGCTGTATGAGTGATGCGGCAGAGTTTTTCATTGCCGATGCGGTAGGGAAGGGGAGTGGCTGGCGAAGACATAACAGGTTGCAGGTTACAGGTTGCAGGTTGCAGGCTGAAGAAAATTCGGTAAGATTATTTTTAATTTCAATGAAATTTCTAGGATTACTGATTTCAAAAATGAATTTATTCTGTCACCTGTAACCTGCAACCTGTAAGCTGTAACCTGCATTATGAGCAACAATCTTAATCATCTATTTGCCAACAATGAAGCGTGGTCTTCTAAAGTCCGCCAGGAAAATCCTACTTTTTTTGAAAAACTTTCGGCGCAACAACGGCCAGAATATCTTTGGATAGGTTGCTCCGATAGTCGTGTCCCTGCCAATGAGATTGTTGGTTTGGCACCGGGAGAACTTTTTGTGCATCGCAATCTTGCAAACATTGTCGTTCATACCGATTTGAATTGTCTCTCCGTTATTCAATATGCCGTTGATGTTTTACGCGTCAAACATGTCATCGTCTGTGGCCATTACGGCTGCGGAGGTGTGCTTGCTGCTCTGCGGAATGAGAGAGTCGGTTTGTCGGACAATTGGCTGCAACATGTGCATGATGTGATTCACAAACATCATGCTCTGATCGAGAGCGTCAGCGATGAAGTGGAACGCGGCTATCGGCTCTGCAAGTTGAATGTAATTGAGCAAGTCGTCAACGTTTGTCGGACGACGATTGTTTCGGATGCCTGGGATCGAAAACAAGACCTCTCCATTCACGGTTGGATCTATGGCATGAAGGACGGTCTCTTGGAAGACCTACACTGCTCCGCCGCTTCCCATGAGGAAGTGAGGGTGGCTCATGCTAAGGCTGTTGCTGAAGTTTCAGGTTTGCTTTAATTGACGCCGTTTCAAAAGTGAAGTGCAACACTCTGCTCTGAAAAGCTAGCATTATGGGTTACTCAAAGGTGTGTTACTTTTTGTTAGGTTAGACTTGAGGGTAGGAACAGGAAAGCGAGCAGGCAAGGAAGAATTAGATGGC
>JAPLTJ010000029.1 GCA_026398175.1 Verrucomicrobiia bacterium
ACTCATGAAGCAAATCGATGAAAAGCCTCCGAGAGCCGGATGCTGCAAATCGGCAAGTCCGGTTCGATGAGGGGTAGAGGTAAAACGGTCATTGGCTTTATGCCTGTCACTCCGTAACCTCTGCCTACTCTACACCGCCACAGCTTCTGGTCTTTTCGGTTTTTTTTATTATATCGGCACTTCATTATTCACGTTTGGCATGGGAAGTCTGCATAATGGAACATTATTTTCGATGCCATTCTATTTTTTAGCGATCAGCTTGCTGTGCTCCTGGTGCAACGAGCTGTGTTTCATAAGGCTCTGCCTCAACAATAAACTTTTAACTTCTAGTTAGATTTATCCGAAAGCAGTTTTTGAAGGGATGCTTTTTGTCAGATTAGCAAATTTGTTGAGTTAGAAGATTTGATCTCTTGCTAACATTGTCGTAAATTCATCTCTCAGTGAAAACATTTAAAACTAAAAATTCTTCTGCATTACCAGCCGCATGGTTGATTGTTGCACTGGCTGGAACTTCGCAGCTTTCTGAGACAGTTTATACGCCTTCGTTGCCAGCTATTGCGCGTGCGTTGCACACAAGTGCGGGGATGGTGGAGTACACACTGACAATTTATTTTTTAGGGTTTGCTCTGGGGACTCTCTTTTTTGGAAAAGTGTCAGATCATTTTGGTCGTAAACCTTGTATTATGCTTGGGCTTTTGATTTTTGTTTTGGGGTGTGTTGGTTGTTATTATTCTCAATCGATCACGGAGTTGATGTGGAGTCGGTTGTTGCAATCTTTTGGAGCAAGCATTGGAAGCGTGCTGGGACAGGCTCTCGTTCGTGATTCTTTTCATGGTCCGGCTTTGGGAAAAATGTATGCGCTCATTGGTACTTCATTATCCATTTTTCCTGTCATTGGGCCTATGCTCGGCGCCTTTATTGCTGGGCATTTTGGATGGCCTGCGATCTTTTTGTTTCTCACGTTTTTTGGATTTGTTTTAGTCGCAGCTGTTGCTTGGACGCTGAAGGAAACGCATCATAAAGAAAATCGCCGACCTGTTTCTCTGATCAATGTGACTTGGAAATTACTCAGAGATAAAAAAGTCATCGTAGTGGGCTTTATTGTAGCGGCCACTAATGGAATTGCTTTTAGCTACTTTGCAGAAGGTTCTTTTTATCTCATCAAGCTGCTGAAGCTGTCGCCAGGCAGCTATGGACTAACTTTCATGTTTCTTGCTGCTGGTACATTTTTTGGAGGGATGCTCTCTCGGAAATTGCATGATACGCACACTTCTCAACGCATCATGGGCTATGGTCTCAATATTATTTTTGGTGGGACGTTGTTTTTTTCAAGTGTGATCCTGCTGCAAACCTGGCTGCCACTGCCGCGAGAGTTATTGATCTGTGTCACTGTTGCTTCCCAAATGATCATCGTATTTGGTATTTGCATGGCAGCAACGAATGCTCTTGCGATCGCGTTAGTCGATTACAAATGGTGTGTGGGAACAGCTTCGAGTCTTTTTGGTTTTTTCTACTACATTGGCATCTCGCTCTTCACACTCGGAATGGGAACTCTTCACAATGGAACCTTGTTTCCCATGCCATTTTATTTTTTAGCGATCAGCCTGCTGACACTCTTGGCGCAACGACTGCTGCGTAAAAAAATCTGAAAAATAAAAAACTCGTAACGAAGCAAGGCTCCATTACGAGTTTAAATTTTTAAAATATGAGAGAAAGAGTTACTCGTTTGCTATTGGTGTTGCCTGAGGCGCGATGATTGTTATAGGGACATTGAGGGTAACAGGTATAAACAGGACGGTGCTGCAATAATAATGACTAAAATCAACACCAGTTCCACCAAATGTCAGAGTAACATTGCCGGAGCATTGAGGAGCCCAAATTTTACAATATTGAGAATTGTAAAACCACTCCGAACCATTGGAATACCACGGTGCATTTAATGAGTTTTTGTCTACTTGCCAATTGTTGCGTGAAGATGAAGGCTCTACCTCTATAATTGGGTTTTTAAAATCACTTGTATTAAAAGTAAAATCGTTATTGTAAGCAAAATGTTGATCAGCCGAATGTACTGGTTCCTCACTTATTTCTATTGAAATGATCATCTTCTGATCAAGTGATAGAGTAATAGAAGGTGTGTTGATCGGTGCTATCTCCTCGTATAGGCGCAAAGAATTATAAAGTACGAAGGAGGTAGCTGAAATTTTAGTAATATGAATCGTTTCTAGTAATGTTCCATCGGCTTGGGCTGTCTCTGTGATGCTAACGCCATCTGAGACTGCTGGAGTCGGTTGCACCTCTTGAGCAACTCCCTGCATGACGCACGGAGCAGCAGCGAATAGGAGTGCAAGGAGAAGAAATGGTCTTAGATAATTTTTTTTCATTGGTTGATTAGTTGTCATATGAAGAGTTAGACAATCACCTTACGCTTTTGTTCAAATTTTTTAAATCAATTTGATAAATCTTCCTCTGTGCTTTGATCAGGTGAAGGGACTGGGAGAGGGTTGTTGGTACTGTTGTTAGGTGAAGCGACTGGAATCGCTTTCATAATAGTTGGAGTCTCTTTTTGTTTTGTAAAAAGCTGCTGCAAAACTTTTCCAATTAGTGGAGCTGCTTGGCTTCCGCCGTGAACGTTGTTGTCGCCTGGTTCGCCCTCGTAGACAGCTGCGAACGCATATTGCGGATGATCAGCTGGTGCAAAGCCGATGAACCAAGCAGCGGTGCGTTGTTTGTTGGTTGGGCCCCATTGTGCGGTTCCTGTTTTTCCTGCGACATGGATGCCAGGTGCCTGAGCGCGGTGAGCCGTTCCTTGAGCATCTTCAGTCACATCGACCATGGCTTCGCGCAGCGTACTGAGAACATTGGGATCCATCTCGAGATTAGCACGCAAGCGATCAGGATAGGCAGCGATGACTTTGTTGTCAGGAGACTGAATTTGTTTTACGAGTCGTGTTTGGTGAAAGATTCCTCCTGCAGCGATGATTGCCATTTCTTGCGCTGCTTGGAGTGGGGTGATGAGAATGTCTCCTTGCCCAATGCTCATGTTGGCGATGTCTCCAGGAAGAATTCTCCGATGTTGCACTCGCAGCATGTAAGTATCATCAGGAATATTTCCTTTGGCTTCTGCTTTGAGTGGGATGCCCGTGCGACGGCCTAGGCCGAGGCGATGAGCCCAATCGATGATTGGCTGCGCTTTTATTTTTAATCCGCATTGATAAAACCAGGTGTTGCACGATTGGGTGAATGCTTGAACAAAGTTGAGTTTTCCTGCATCGACTTTTTTCCAGTTGTGAAAAGTAACGTTGCCAACGTCAAAAGTAGGTGGACAATGGAAAGTATCATTCGGCCCGATGAGCCCTGATTCTAGCGCAGCGACTCCAACAACGGTTTTGAATGCAGAGCCAGGTGGATAAGCAGAGCGAAAGGCGCGAGGCAAGAGTGGCACATCAGGATCTTTGGTGAGTTGTTTAAAAACTTTTGGATTTACGACGGGGATAAAAGCATTCGGATTAAATCCAGGTTGTGAAGCCATCGCCAAAATTTCTCCGCTAGTAGGATCGATAAAGACCATCGCTCCGCGTTTGCAATTTTCGCGAAGAACTTTTTCACAAAGCGACTGAAGATCTTGATCGATGGTTGTGATGACACTATTTCCTGGAACAGGAGATTGAGCGGTGCGCTCAGAACTTTTTTTCCCCGCTTGATCATAAGTGACAAAAAAATTTCCAGGGCGTCCTCTTAATTGGCTGTCAAAAACCTGTTCGATTCCTTCACGACCTTCTGTTTCTGGAAAAAGAAAATCTTTGTTTTCAATGAGGCGCGTGGAGAGAGGGGCCTGCCGTCCCGTGTAGCCGATCAAGTGCGAGGCGAGGGAATTTTGAGGATAGTAGCGAAAGTACGTTGGACGCACCGTGAGGTAAGGAGAGATTCCTCGTTGCGCAATGACCAACTCTTCGGGAGAGAGATCTTCAATCAGATCCAATGGCAAGAGTCCGCGGTGGCGATAATGATTAACAATCGCTTGATCGCTGATTGTGATGGGATGTTTCAGCGTTCCTTGAGCAAAGGTGATATACTGTTTTGCAAAGAGGCGTGCTTTTTCGTCACTCATCAACAAGGGTGTTGGAAACTGCAACGCCAAGTTGTAGCTGACACGAGTTTGAGCTAGCGGTTTTCCATTTCGATCGGTGATCTGACCTCGTGGTGCCGGAACAGAAAATTGAAAAGTCCTTGCTTGTAGTTGCGTTTCCCAGGTTGGCTTGGGATTTTCAACGATAGGTTCGTTCGTTGCTGCGCAAAGCGTCGAGAGGAGTGCTGAGAAAAAAAAGAAAGTGATGGTTCTCATAATGAACTCGGCATCGTAATATGTGGAGGCTTGAGATAGAGTGGTTCTAAAGAAGCTGAAGGCGTCGCATCCTTTCCCAGTCTTGCTAAAATCGTAGCATTGGGTGTTTGAATCGTGACGTTGATGGAAGCAAGAAGAAGGGGGAGTTCTTGAGAAGCTATCAATGGAAAATGAGGATATCTTTTTAAATGATGTGGAAGATCAGCGGGTGCTAGCAAAAAAGGTTCCTCTAACAATTGATGGTGAGATAAGGCTGCCACCCAATACTGACCTCCGCGAGCATCTCCAACAACCCAACATTCTGTGGCTCCTGCTTCTAAGCCTAAGATTGAAGGAAGGCCGATGAGTTCGATATTACAAGCAGAAGCAATTCCTTGTCCTGCTGCGATGCTGGAGCGGAGACCGTTGTAGGAACCAGGCCCTAAGCCGACAACAAGACGATCTGGCGCGCCATATTTTTGAAGAGCTCTTTCCAAGCCTTCAAAAAAAATCGAAGAATTCGTGCGTTGTTGAAGGTGATGATATTCGAAGAGAATTTTATTTTCATCATCCAAGAATGCAATAGAAGCAATCGAAGTAGAAGAATCTAGAGCAAGGATTTTCATGAGGCAGGAAGAAAAACAGCGATCTCTCGAACTTCATTTTCGAGTGGTGTGATAACGATTCGAACGGTCTCTTGTGGTAGTGCGTTAGGAAATTTATTGCCCCATTCAATAATCGTCAATCCCTCTGTAAAATAATCATCGAGGCCCAAGTCGAGTGCTTCTGCTTCACTTTGAAGGCGATAAAAATCACCATGATGAAGACGTTTTTCACACAATCCATAGCTTTGCAATAGCGTAAAAGTAGGGCTTGTCACTTCATCAGTAAGGCCCATGGCAAGAGCGATGCCTTTTACAAAATGTGTTTTTCCTGCTCCCAGTGGGCCTTCCAGGCTGATGACTCCTGTCATTTCCATGCTTTGAAGGATTTGGGAAGCTATGGTATTGGTCTCTTGAGGGTTCGCTGCATGAAAAAGATGAGAGTAAGGTGAAATTTTTTCCATGGGTAGCGCTGGTGTTCTTACTTGTCAATTTACCGTTAGTTGATACAAAGGCTACATGAAATTTAAAAATAAAAACCTATTTTACTCACTCGTTGTTCTTTCATTGGCTGCTTGTGCCCTTGCTGCTTGCCAACCACGTGCCTCTAAAAATGGCGCTGGAGATGGTCCCTTCCAATGTATCTCAGCAACAATTATGGTTGCAGGAAAACCAACAACAACGGTAGTTGAGTGGAACGAAAAGACAGGGATGGCTCGGATCTTGGATAGCATGGTGGTGACTTCAAAAGCAACAGGATCACAAAATGTCGTGATTGGTTGGATTCCTCTTGGAGATCTTCAGGGCGCTATTCAGGAAATCGTAAATCGTAATCAAGCTATGCAGCAGCAAGCACCTCCAACAGCACAAAGTGTGACTCCATCTGCAGTTCAAGAAACACCAGCAGCTCCTTCTACTAAAAAGAGAAAATAGATTCTTCTTTCTTAGAAAAGAGTTTTGGTTAGAATCAATTTTGTCAGGGGCTATGAATTGCGGACTGATGAATCCCGCCAGGGCAGGAATGCAGCAACGGTAATTGGATCTTCATTGTCGTAGTCCTCTGACAAACCCTATTGTAAATTCTACTGTTGCAGCGCAGGACTGCGTCACGCCGGTGCTCGCGTCATCGAGTATTTATATATACACTCAGCCGCTGTGCGCCGTCGTTCGTTGTCCTGCATCTGCATCAGCGAATTTTCAATAGGGTTTTCTCTTTGCGAATTGAAAGTTTTACTATCTGATTCTAGTAGCGTTACTTTCTTAATGGAATTTTTTTCAGTTGCAAGGTGATAGGTTGTAGGAATAAAAGCTTCAACTTGTAGCCCTGCAACCTACAACCTATCACCTACAGCCTTTTAATGGATTACCGCAACATTTTTTCTTTTCGAGAGACCGGAGATGAGCCTCGTCCTTTTTTAGATCATCTCGATGATTTGCGACGATTAGTCATTAAGATTGCCCTCATTGTTGTTGTGGCCATGGTTGGTTCTTTTTTCTTTCGGAATCACTTAGCTGCCATTATGCAGCGACCGCTCTTCAATGTAGATCCTATGAGGGTTGGAAGCTTGCAGTCGTTAGGAGTGGCTGATTCCATGACAGTCTCTTTTGAGCTTTCATTTTATGCTGGGATTATTATTTCTTTTCCTATTTTAATTTTTCTTATCGCTCAATTTCTTTTTCCTGCGCTTCATCAAGCTGAAAAACGACTGATTATTCCAGTGGCGTTCTTTAGTTTTTTGCTTTTTTTAATCGGAATTTCTTTTAGTTATTTTGTGGTTCTTCCTGGGACACTCGACTTTTTTTTCAGAGACGCTAAGGCGATGCATTGGACGCCGATGTGGACAGTCCGGGATTACTATGGGTTTGCAACGCAATTCCTCGTAGCATTTGGGGTGGCTTTTGAAATGCCGATGGTGGTATTGGTCCTCGTCAAGTTGGGCTTTTTAACAGCAGCTTCTCTTCGCAAAACACGGGCTGTTGCGATCGTGACTATTTTTACCGTGGCGGCTTTTATCACACCATCACCTGATTTGATGACTTATTTGCTCATGGGAGGACCGATGGTAGTGCTTTATGAGCTTTGTATTTTGTTAGCACGTTGGGTGGAACCGCGAGAACTATTGCTTATCTCCGAGAGGAGATGAGCAATTATGTCCCCACTTCCAATTTCTAATCTCAGGCAAGTCTTCACCGTGAGTGTTGATGTATTGTTTGTGCTCCACTAATTTATCTTTGAGTTGTTGCTTGAGATAGGCTCCCTTGCTGCCGAGTTGGGGCAAGCGATCAATGACATCCATGACGAGATGAAAGCGGTCAAGCTCGTTTAACACGGTCATGTCGAAAGGGGTCGTGATGGTCCCTTCCTCTTTGTAGCCGCGAACATGGATGTTGTTGTGATTGGTGTGACGATAAGTGAGCCGGTGGATCAATGATGGATAGCCATGAAAAGCAAAGATCACAGGCTTATCTTTTGTGAAAATATCATCAAAATCAATATCGCTGAGTCCGTGAGGATGTTCTGTTTGAGGTTGCAGTTTCATCAAATCAACAATATTGACGACGCGAACTTTTAATTCAGGAAGATGTTCACGCAAGATGGAGACAGCGGCGAGTGTTTCGAGTGTCGGTACATCACCGCAGGAAGCCATCACGACGTCGGTCTCTCCGTTTTGATCGTTGCTAGCCCATTGCCAGATGCCGATGCCCTCAGTGCAATGTTTCAGCGCGGCATCCATCGTGAGCCATTGTGGAGCTGGATGTTTCGCTGCGATAATCACATTAACGTAATGACGGCTCCGCAAACAATGATCCATCACCGAAAGCAGGCAGTTGGCATCAGGAGGAAGATAAACGCGGACAATTTTAGCTTTTTTATTCACGACATGATCGATAAAATCAGGATCTTGATGGGTGAAGCCGTTGTGATCTTGGCGCCAAACATGAGAAGAGAGCAGATAGTTTAATGAAGCAATATTGGCTCGCCATGGAATCTGTGAGGTTATTTTGAGCCACTTGGCATGCTGATTAAACATCGAGTCGATGATATGGATGAAGGCCTCGTAGCAGTTAAAGAGTCCATGACGGCCTGTGAGGAGATAACCTTCCAGCCATCCTTCGCACTGATGTTCGCTGAGCATTTCCATGATGCGTCCCGTTGGTGCAAGAAATTCATCTTGAGGTAAGGTTGTCGCATTCCACTGTCGCTCGGTAGCCTCAAAGGTTGATTCCAAGCCATTGGAGAGGGTTTCGTCAGGGCCAAAGATTCTAAAGTTGTGCTGCGATTCATTGAGCTTGATCACATCGCGTAAAAATTTTCCAAGAACACGAGTATCTCCAATGCCAGGAACTCCTGGCGTTGGCACAGCAACAGCATAGTCGCAAAAATTAGGCATGCGAAGATCGTGCAACAAGAGGCCAGCATTGGCGTGAAGATTAGCTCCCATCCGGCGCGTGCCCCTTGGAGCAAGTTCTGCGAGTTCTTTTTTCAAGCAACCTTGCTCCTCAAAAAGTTCTTCAGGGCGATAACTCTTGAGCCATTTTTCTAAAAGCTCTAGATGCCCAGGGTGAGTAGCTGGGTCAGAAATAGGAACTTGGTGCGAACGAAATGTTCCTTCGATTGGGTTGCCATCAACAACCTTAGGCCCCGTCCATCCTTTGGGGGAATTGAGGATGATCATCGGCCAACGTGGACGAATTTTATTTCCATCAGTGCGAGCTTCTTTCTGGATTTTTTTGATCTCTTCGATTGCACCATCGAGTGTTGAAGCCATCGCTTCGTGCATGAGCGTAGGATCGTGGCCTTCGACAAAATAAGGGGTCCAGCCATATCCCTCAAATAATTTTTCCAATTCCTCATGCGTGATCCGGGCAAGAATAGTTGGATTAGCAATTTTGTAGCCGTTGAGATGAAGAATCGGGAGTACAGCCCCATCGGTGACGGGATTAAGAAATTTGTTAGAATGCCAAGCAGTGGCCAATGCTCCTGTTTCTGCTTCTCCGTCTCCCACAACACAACTGACAATCAAATCAGGATTGTCTAAAACAGCACCAAATGAATGACTGAGTGAATAGCCAAGCTCTCCTCCTTCGTGGATAGACCCTGGACATTCAGGCGATGCATGACTTGGAATCCCACCAGGAAAAGAAAATTGAAGAAAGAGTTTTTGAAGGCCTTCTTCATCTTGGCTGATGTTCGGATAAATCTCGCTATAGGTTCCTTCCAGGTAGGTGTTGCTCACCACCGCAGGCCCGCCATGTCCAGGTCCGGAGACGTAGATCATGTCGAGGTCATATTTTTTGATGACGCGATTGAGATGTGCATAAATAAAATTTTGTCCAGGCGTTGTTCCCCAATGACCCAGTAGCATTTTTTTGATATCAGTCAATGCTAGTGGGCGCTTGAGCAGGGGATTGTCACGAAGATAAATTTGGCCAACCGAGAGATAGTTGGCTGCACGCCAGTAGGCATCGATGTTATGGAGGAGTTCTGAGGTTAGCGTTTTGGATTTCATAGAAATGGGATTGTCGATTTCGCCAGCATTAGTTCTTCATCAGTTGGGATGACATAAACTTTGACATGAGCTTTTTCGGATGAAATAAGAAATTCGTTTTTTTGATTTTTTTCTTCATCAAGTTCGATGCCTAAAAAAGTAAGTCCGTCGCAGATGCGGTGACGAATCAAGGGAGCATTTTCGCCAATACCTCCTGAAAAAATCAAGCTGTCGAGGCCATGGAGTGCTGCGATAAAAGCACCGATCTGTTTTTTTATTTGATAACAAAAAAGTTCAATCGCCTCTGCTGCTCGAACATCTTTTTTTTCAATGGCCAAAAGATCGCGGAGGTCCGAGCTGGTTTCGGAAACTCCAAGCAGTCCTGATTTTTTATTCACCATCTCTTGAAATTGCTCTGATGTCATTTGCTCCGTCTGTGCAAGAAAGGAAAGGAGTTCTGGATCGAGGTCGCCGGAGCGAGTTCCCATCATAATTCCAGAGGTAGGAGAAAATCCCATGCTGGTATCAATCGACTTTCCATGATGAACCGCCGTGAGGCTGGCCCCGTTCCCAAGATGAGCGAGGACAACTTTTTTTTGCGCTTCCTCAGCTCCTGCTAGGCGCTTGAGCTCCTCCATGAGAAAAGAACAGGACAAGCCATGAAACCCATAACGGCGTACGCCCTTGGCTTCATAGGAGCGTGGAATCGGTAAGAGTTGAGCGATTCGCGGAAGATCGTGATGGAAGGCCGTGTCAAAACAAGCGACTTGAGGGATCTTTGGGAATTCTTGCTGTAATTTTTCGATGAGTAAAATTTCCATCGGAAGATGATCAGGATCAAAAGCACTCAGGCGGCGTAACTCTTGCAGCATTTCTGAGGTGATCTGTTCAGGCTGATAATACATTGTTCCGCCATGTACGATGCGATGAGCGATGGCAGTTACTGCAGTACATTTTTTATTTTCCTTAATCCAAGAAATCAGAATGCTGATAGCTGTTCTTGAATCAGTGGCTCGAATCGGATTTGAAAAATTTTCTTCAGGATGATTTCCTTCAACAAAAAAAGTAGCTTCAGAAAATCCAATGCGATCAATGCCGCCTTGGAAGAGGCGATGAGGATTGCTGTGTGTGTCACGAGACGCTTCAAAGAGCGCGAACTTAATGCTCGAAGAGCCACCATTGATCGTCAAAATATGTGACAACATTTTCATAAAGAAGATCGTAACATGGGCAGTCCACATAGCGATCTTAGAAAATGGTGACCCTAACGGGATTCGAACCCGTGTTACCCCCGTGAAAGGGGGGTGTCCTAGGCCTCTGGACGATAGGGTCAAAAGAGGAGCCTCGTACTCTAAACGCAAATGAGAAGAAGTTCAACCAAATATTCTGACTGGGAGTCAGAATACAGGAGCATTTCACGTGTTTTGATACACAGGGGTCTATTAAAAAAGTTAGTACTTAAAAATAGCCTACGGCAAAACCATGTAGCGTGCCACGAGATTGAACTCACGGCGCTGTGCTGATAGAGGCAGGGAATGGGTATG
>JAPLTJ010000004.1 GCA_026398175.1 Verrucomicrobiia bacterium
CATACCCATTCCCTGCCTCTATCAGCACAGCGCCGTGAGTTCAATCTCGTGGCACGCTACATGGTTTTGCCGTAGGCTATTTTTAAGTACTAACTTTTTTAATAGACCCCTGTGTATCAAAACACGTGAAATGCTCCTGATGAGACATAGCGCTGCGCTCTTTCGCCTTGCTCAACACAAAAACTCCTGCGTTATATAATCCAGTTATTTATTAAAGATGGTATAACTTCTTTTCTTGAGATGAAATTCTCGCAATTCATTACCCAGATAATTCAAGGTGAGCAAAAGAAGGAGCAAGAGAAATCCTGGAAAAAGCAATGTCCACCAGGCTCCTTTGAGCGGATTGATGGCGCTGGCACCCTCTGCTAGTAACGATCCGAGGCTCGACATCGGCGCTTGTACTCCTAGGCCTAGAAAGCTCAAAAAGGCTTCGTCAATGATGACGGCAGGAATCGAAAGCGTTAATGTGACCATTAAGATTCCCAAAAGATTGGGGAAAATATGACGCCAAAGAATAATAATGGAACGTTGACCTAATATCTGAGCAGCAGCAACGAAAGGACGTTCTTTTAATGAAAGCGTTTGTCCTCGAACGAGGCGCGCCATGGTGAGCCATTCAATTAATCCGAGGCTGACAATCAAAATCAAAATTCTCGAAGAGCCAACCAACCATGACCATCCCAGATGATTTGCACTTTGCTGCAAGCGCTCATTAAAAGCATTGATGAAAATGAGAATAAAAATGAGGCGTGGAATGGAGTAGAGGATATCAATGAAACGCGTCATTCCTGCATCGCACCATCCTCCAAGATAACCAGCAACCATTCCATAAGAAGTTCCAACAAGGAGGGTGATGAACGCACCGGAACATCCGACTAGCAGCGAGATCGTTCCACCAGTGAGCATTCGATAAAAAAGATCACGGCCGTTCAGATCCGTGCCACACCAATGTTGCCAGCTAGGAGAGGCGAAAGGAAGGGAACTAGGTTCAGCATAACTTTTCGGGAAAAAATGAGGCGCAATCAAAAGAAGCGCCACCATTCCTAAAAGAAAAAATGCTGAAAAGCGGATGGAGCGAGGCATAAGAAAGGCTGGAGGCTGAAGGAAAGCAATCAGTCAGTTTTTTCTAAAAGGAAACAGTGAGAGAGTTTGTGAGCATGAACAGAAAAAAATCGAACTTTATTCAAAATTGTCAGATTATAATAGAGCTATCTTTTCAAAAGATGGATTCAAAAAATTATATCTTTGTTTTCAACTAACATAGCCTTCAGCCTTTAGCCTTTAGCCTTCTGTCTTCAGCCTTATTGGATCCTTGGATCCAAATAGCGATACGCAATATCGACGAAAAAGTTACAAAAAATGAGCGCCGTGCAGTAGACGATGACGATGCCTCCTAGCAAGAAAGCATCACGATTAAGAATGGAGTTAACAAAAAAACTGCCGGCTCCAGGAATATGAAAAATAGTTTCAACGACAATCGAGCCTGTGAGGAGGTTGGCAGCAAGTGGTCCGGTATAAGAAACCACTGGAAGAATCGCAACACGCAAAGCATGACGATAAATAATAGCTTGTTGCGAGAGCCCCTTTGCACGAGCCGTACGAATAAAATCATCTTGAAGAACTTCTCGCAGCTGATCTCGCAACAACCGTGCAATGACGGCAATAAAAGGAAGAGCTAAGGTGATGGAGGGCAACAAGAGTTGAGAAAAAGATCCCCAACCGCCGACAGGAAGCCAATGGAGGCAGATACAAAAAATTAAAATGAAAAGTGGTCCAAGGACAAAAGCAGGCAAAGAAACTGCAAGAAGAGCAAAGTGAAGCGCACAATGATCAAAAAGAGAATGAGGACGAGCCGCAGCAAAAGCTCCGATCCAGAGCCCGAAGCCAAGCGACATGAGGAGCGAGAGCGTCCCTAGGGTAAAAGTCACCGGCAATGTTTGAGCTAAAATTTCAGCGACACTCCGATTGCGATATTTTGTGGAGAGTCGCAGATCACCATGAAGAAGATCTTTAAGATAGTCGGTGTATTGCTGCCACAACGAACCATCGAGTCGGTACTTGAGGAGGAGTTGATGTTCAATCGCAGGTGGCAGCTTCCTTTCTCCATCAAAAGGTCCTCCTGGCGACAGCCTCATCAGAAAAAAAGTGATGGAGACGACGCAGAAAAGGACGAGGAAGAGCGAGAGGAGGCGAGTCATTGCTTCGCAATAGTTGAAGTTAAAAGTTTAAGTTTAAGTTTAAGTTTTGTGCGCTTCGCGGGAAAAGATTTTTATTTTGCCAAAGGCAAAGTCGAAACTTCAACTTCTAACTTCAACTGCTGCCGAACAGCCTGCCTTCACAATTTCAGCAAAAGCACGTGGATCGAGACTAGCACCGCCAACGAGGGCACCATCGATATCGGGAGATTTCAAAAGTTCACAAGCATTGGCTGGCGTGACACTGCCGCCATATATCAATCGAATTTTAGCAGCAACTTCTTTGCTAGCGAGGCTCTTGATCATTTCCCTAATAAAATGATGCATCTCGCTCGCTTGTTCTGCCGTGGCAGTACAACCTGTTCCAATGGCCCAGATAGGCTCATAAGCAATGATCGTATTAGCAAAATCTTCAGGAGAAGAGTCGGCCAGTGCTGTTTTTAATTGATGTTCTAGAACCTGTTTTGCTTTTCCTGCCTTTCGTTCTTCCTGCGTTTCTCCAACACAAAGGATCGGACGAAATTCACTACGATGAGCCATACGAAGTTTTTGATGAACAATCTGATCTGTTTCACCAAAATGCTGACGTCGCTCACTATGGCCTACAAGAACGTAGCGCACAAAAAGATCACGAAGCATTCTAGCAGAGACCTCGCCCGTAAAGGCTCCTTTATCATGAGCGGAAAAATTTTGAGCTCCTAAACGTACCTTAGGGTTTTTTTCTAAAAGCTCGGAAGCTTTGGGAATAGAAGTGAAAGAAGGAATCAAGATAACATCGACTCCATCAATATGATTAACTTCCAATAGAAATGTTTCGAGATAAGGCTGCACCTCACTAGAAGTGAGATTCATTTTCCAGTTAGCAGCAATGATTTTTTTTCGAGGATTCATTTTGAAAGATGGAAGATAATACTAAAAAATAATTAACCGCAAAGAACGCAAAGAGCACAAAGAAAAAATACAAAACCACAAAAGATTAAACTTTATCAGTTGATGTGTTTTGCTCATGCGTATGATAACCCAACTCTATAAATCTGGAAGAGCAAATCACCGCCAGGTCTTTTTTTGCGCTCTTTGCGTTCTTTGCGGTTAATTTCTTTCTCCTGTTTTCTATTTGTCCGTCAGTGCTGCAATTCCAGGCAATTTTTTTCCTTCAAGAAGCTGCAAAGAAGCGCCTCCGCCAGTGGAGATGAAACTCATTTTTTCAGCAAGACCAAATTGTTTAACTGCCGTCACGGAGTCACCGCCACCAATAATGGAAAGAGCCTCTGAGTTAGCTGCAATGGCCTCAGCAAGAGCACGAGTGCCGCCAGCAAAGTCAGGAATTTCAAAAATGCCGACAGGTCCGTTCCATAAAATCGTGGCAGCTTGAGCAATTTCCTTAGCATAGAGCTCGCGCGTTGCGAGGCCGATGTCGACTCCTTCCCAGCCAAGGGGAATTCCAAATTCTTTAGAAAGGGTGATGTTCTGCGTTGCAGCTCCTGCTTTAATTTCTTGCGTTGCGATGCAATCAAGAGGAAGCAAAAATTTGATGCCGCGTTCCTCCGCTTTTTTTAAAATGTCTCTCGCCAAATCAAGTTTGTCTGCTTCCACACGGCTGAGGGCGGTTTCAATGCCCAGTGCTTTGAAAAAAGTATAAGCCATTGCTCCACCAATGAGGAAGGTATCAGCTTTTTTCATCAACGATTCGATGACGCCGATTTTGTCAGAGACTTTGGATCCACCCAAAATTACCAGAAAAGGTTTTTTAGGATGAGTCAGCTCACCATGAAGATAACGGACCTCTTTTTCCATGAGGAGCCCCATGGCTGCTTGAGGCAGATGGGCAGCGATTCCTGCGGTGGAGGCATGAGCACGATGGGCTGCTCCAAAGGCATCATTGACATAAAGATCACCAAGAGTTGCTAATGCTTGTGCAAATTTTGGATCATTCGTTTCTTCCTCTGCATGAAAGCGAACATTCTCGAGCAAGAGCACATCGCCTGACTTCATGCCTGCAATGGCCTTTTCAGCGACAGGACCAACACATTCATTGCAGAAATGAACAGCTCCATTTTCTTTTACCAATAATTTTTTGAGATGAGCCGCAACAGGCGCAAGAGAATATTTTGCGTTGACCGTTCCCTTGGGGCGCCCAAAGTGAGCTAGCAATATGGTCTTTGCCTGATGAGAAATCAAATGACGAATCGTTGGCAATGCCTCTACGATTCGCGTGTCATCAACAACTTCGTTCTGCTCGTTGAGCGGAACATTAAAATCGACACGAACTAAAATGCGCTTGTCAGCGACGACGAGATCGAGCAGGGATAATTTTGGCATAAGCTGTATTAAGAATAATGGCCACAAAGAACACAAAGAAACCAAAGAGAAAGAAAATATCTTTTATTTTTTTGCGCTCTTTGCGCTTAATTCTCTCTTTTATGCAATTTTCTCCAGCAATTCGACACAACGATTGGAGTAACCCCATTCATTGTCGTACCAAGAAACTAATTTGAAAAAACGATCGTTGAGTTCAATTCCAGAGCCTGCATCAAAAATACTAGAATGGGTATTGTGAATAAAATCACTCGAAACCACATCATCTTCGGTGTAGCCCAGAATGCCTTTCAAATAGCTTTCACTCGCTCTTTTCATTGCTGCACAAATTTCTTTGTAGCTTGTCGGCTTAGTCGTCCTGATCGTCAGATCAACAACAGAGACGGTTGGCGTTGGAACGCGAAACGACATGCCGGTCAATTTTCCTTTGACCTCAGGGATCACGAGCGCAACGGCTTTAGCAGCGCCTGTGGTGGAGGGAATGATGTTGATCGCAGCGGAGCGTCCACCTTTCCAATCTTTGAGAGAAGGGCCATCGACGGTCTTTTGAGTCGAAGTGTAGCTGTGAACGGTGGTCATGAGTCCCTCTTCAATGCCGAAACCTTCTTTGAGAAGCACGTGCACGACAGGCGCCAAGCAGTTGGTCGTACAACTTGCATTGGAAATAATATTGTGATGCGTCGCATCATAAATGTGATCGTTAACACCGATGACAATCGTCGCATCCTCTCCCTTGGCCGGTGCCGAGATGATGACTTTTTTGGCGCCAGCGGTGAGATGCCCCTTGGCCAATTCTGCATCGGTAAAAAATCCGGTCGACTCAATGACGATATCAATATTCATTTCTTTCCAAGGAAGAGCGGCCGGTCCTTCTTTGACAGCAAGACATTGAATCTTGTGACCATTGACGACGAGAAGATCATCTTCGTGTTGGGAAGGATGCGATTTTTCTGTATGCACTTCTCCTTGGAAGCGACCTTGCGTGGAGTCGTACTTGACGAGATAGGCGAGGTTGTCCGCTGGGACAAGATCATTGACAGCAACAACGTTGTAGCCTTTTTCTAAAAGACCTTTTTCTACGATCGCGCGAAAAACAAGACGGCCGATGCGTCCGAAACCATTAATAGCAATATTGGGCATAAATAAATAAGGAGGTGAAAATCAAAACGGGTATTGATTGAAAATAGGAATAGGCTCTAGGTCAAATCTAAAATAGCTTTCACTGTTTTCGAATAAGAAAGTTGAGTCGTATCAATTTCAAGATTGCAGGTCTCTTGATAAAGCGAGAGTCGCTTTGCTAAGAGCTGATCAAAAGTGCGGCGCGGATATTCCACTTCGAGTAGGGGACGATGCGGTTGACGCCTAGCACGCTCGAAAAGCACTTCAGGAGAGGCGTTGAGCCAGATGACGGTGCCCAAAGATTTTAAGATCGTTCGATTTTGTTCCGACAAAACAATGCCGCCACCGGTTGATAAAACAAAACTTTTTTTAGAAGATGCGGACAACTCGCCTAGAACTTCCGTTTCCAATGCGCGAAAGCGGGCCTCGCCCTCTGTCTCAAAAAGAGCGGTGATGCTTTTCCCTGTCTTGGCAACGATCAAAGCATCGGTGTCGAGAGAATCGCACTGAAGCTGCTTAGCGAGTTGCTTCCCAATGCTGCTCTTGCCCGAGCCCATAAAGCCGATAAGGATGATGGGTGTGTCTTTCATTTTTTATAAACTGGCTACCAATTGGGCTCATACTAGGTTAAGCAACATTTTTTCTGTAAAATTGAAAAGAGGGTCATGAAAAAGTTAGAGGTGAAGGGTTGGTTTTTAACGGAGGTATTGAGGATTGAGGTAAGCATTGGAGGATTCCCAGTCATCGGATAATTCCATGAGAATGGCCGAAACGAGACGGAGGCAAGATGCCTCGTTGGGAAAAATAGAAGCGACACGAGTTCTTCTACGGATCTGTTTGTTAATCATTTCACAAAGATTGGAAGTTCGAAGACGCTGCCGGATGGGC
>JAPLTJ010000105.1 GCA_026398175.1 Verrucomicrobiia bacterium
ACTCATGAAGCAAATCGATGAAAAGCCTCCGAGAGCCGGATGCTGCAAATCGGCAAGTCCGGTTCGATGAGGGGTAGAGGTAAAACGGTCATTGGCTTTATGCCTGTCACTCCGTAACCTCTGCCTACTCTACACCGCCAAACCGAGAAACACGCGAAATAAATCCGTGCAACTCACTCGCTTCTGTTCTTAGTTTATCTTTTCAGGAAGTGCTCCCTATGCTTGTTTTTCTTTCCAAAGCGCGCGGCAGTTGGTGACCCAATCAAAAAGGGCTGCTTCAAAGCCGATGTCATGACCTGCCTTTTCGCTTTCAATCCACTTGTGGCGCAAGATTTCATCGCGCTCTGCAAGGAATGATTGGTAGGGGGAAGGCTGATTCATGAAAATAATTCTTTTCAACGCTTCAACAAAACTGAGTCCAGAAACTCAGTTTTCTACCATTCCAGCGATGCTGCTTTTTGATATTCGGTTACTTTGCGCTCAAAGAAGTTTTGCTCTTTGGAAAGGTCAGTGACTTCGCTCATCCACGGGAATGGATTTTTACTACCGAATTGAGCGGTCATGTTAAGTCGGTCTAAGCGGCGATCAGCAATGTATTGAACGTAGTCGCGGAAGAGCGTTGCATTGAGGCCGAGGATGCCGCGTGGCATGCAATCTTCGGCGTAGGCAACTTCTAGCTCGACAGCTTCGAGAATCATTTTACGGACTTCTTTTTCAAGCTCTGGTGTCCAGACACCAGGATTTTCTTCACGAATTCCGTTGATGAGATCGATTCCGAAGTTGAGATGGATCGATTCATCGCGCATGATGTATTCAAATTGTTGTCCAATGCCGATCATTTTGTTCTGGCGTTTAAAGCTGAGCAACATCACAAAACCGCTGTAGAAAAAGATTCCTTCCATGATCACATAGAAGCCAACCAGATTTTTTAAAAAGGTTCTCAATCCTTCTGGAGTCTCGGTAGAAAAGCCATCTTCCATGATCTCTGCCGTGAGTTTCATTTCGAAGGTATCCTTTTTATTAATCGAATTGACTTCGTGATACATGTTGAAGACTTCACGTTGATCTAACGAAAGACTCTCAACGATGTATTGGAAAGTGTGGGTGTGGATCGCTTCTTCAAAAGCCTGTCGAAGGAGGTACTGCCTAGCTTCAGGGTTGGTGATATGTTTGAAAATTGCTAAGACGACATTGTTGCCAACAAGGCTTTCTGCTGTGCTGAAAAATCCGAGGTTGCGCATGATGACATGGCGCTCTTCTTTGGTGAGGCGAGTCGATTTCCAAAGCTCGATGTCGCTCTGCATGGGGACTTCATTCGGCATCCAGTGGTTGGCGCATCCTTTTAAGTAGTACTCCCAAGCCCATTGGTATTTGAGCGGCATCAGCTGATTCACATCAACCTGTTTGCAATTAACTAATCGCTTTTCCTCAGGATTAATGCGCTTGGCGAGGTCGTGGAGTTCGGCGGGGGTGTCAGAGACGTTGCAACAAGACATGGTAGTTATTTAGTGGAGATTAAAGAAAAAATACAAGATATGGAAAATTGAATAAGCTCGAGTATAGTAATGTTTTTTAAATCGACAAAGCTTTTTTGAAGGAAAATAAGTAACTGCTCAGCACCCCTAGCTGGCATTGCATAAAAAAGGTTGGCCTTGGATGGCCGTTTCAAGAGCCTCCATGATATTCCAACCTTGTTTTTTTGATGTTGAGATATAGCTGCGGATGCGATCGAAAAAGAGCGCTCCT
>JAPLTJ010000013.1 GCA_026398175.1 Verrucomicrobiia bacterium
GTGCCATCTAATTCTTCCTTGCCTGCTCGCTTTCCTGTTCCTACCCTCAAGTCTAACCTAACAAAAAGCAACACACCTTTGAGTAACCCATAATGCTAGCTTTTCAGAGCAGAGTGTTGCACTTCACTTTTGAAACGGCGATAGAAAAACGCTACGAATTCTCGCTTTGTATAACGACTCGCAATGAGAAAAAGATAAATGGCACTCGCCATCGCCAATAAAAGATTGAAGAGATTCAGATAGATCACTCTCGAAGGAGAAGTGTACGTCAGTGTTCCTTCATGCCATTTTTGAATGAAAAGAGCCGGAAGATACATCAGGCTATTAAGAATGCCATACTTACAATACCATTTTTCTTTCGTCACATTCTCTACAAAAAACTGACCACGTTCGCCAAAAGATTGAGCTAACGCTACAGGAATCGTGAGCGAACCATCATTGATGAGGCTCACCGTCTCGCAGCGCACGGCCATGGGATCGGCAATGTATTCTTCCTTTGACATGGAAAGAATACCAACACAAAAAACGAGCGTGATGAGAGCACCTAAAACAAAGCGATATTTTGTTAATAAGAGCTGATTAAATTCATGATTCATGATTCACTAACTCTATTACAAATGAATCCAGAACAGGAATATGAAATTTGCATTCTTGGAGCCGGCCCTGCTGGCTTGAGCTGTGCTTATGAACATACAAAAAGAAAAAGACAGGGTCTCATCCTTGATAAAAATCCGATCGTAGGAGGATTAGCGCGCACTGAAGTCTATAAAGGCTATCGCTTTGACGTCGGCCCTCACCGCTTTTTTACCAAGAATGATGAGATCGATCGCCTTTGGCATGAAATTGGCGGAGAGGAAATCATTCGAGTCCCTCGCCTGACCCGCATTGTTTATCGCGGAAAATTTTTCGACTATCCCTTAAAACCTTTTCAAGCACTCTTTGGACTGGGGCTCTTCACTTCCTTCCAAGCTTTTTTTAGTTACCTTATTGCTCAACTTTCGCAACGCAACAAACCTTTGAATTCTTTTGAAGATTGGATTACTCAGAAATTTGGCCGCAAACTTTATACGATATTTTTTAAAACCTACACCGAAAAAGTCTGGGGCATTCCATGCTCGCAAATCGGTGCAGAATGGGCCGCTCAGCGTATCAAAGGTTTGTCTTTTACCGAAATCATTCGCAATGCATTTTTTGGACAGATCAAAAATAAAAATAAAAAAGTTACTTCACTTGTTGATGAATTTTCTTATCCGAAGCATGGCTCCGGCCGCGTTTATGAAAAAATGAGAGATCATGTAGAGCAACACGGCTTTGAAATTCATACCTCTGAAACCGTAGAGCAAATTTTTCTTCAAGACGGAAAATATCTTATTCAAGCACGTCGTGCTGATGGTTCGCTTCATCGTTATCGTTGCCATGCTCTTTTTTCTAGCATCCCTCTCACGGAGTTCATTCTTAAACTTCAACCGCCTCCACCATCAGCAGTGATCGAATCAGCTCGTTCTCTTTATTACCGCGATCATATTACCGTTAATCTCATTTTGGAGGGACCTGCTCCCTTTCCTGATAATTGGATCTACATTCATAGTCCAGAAGTTCGCATGGCTCGTGTTTGTGAATACGGAAATTTTTCCAAGGAGATGCTCCCGAATGGCCAAGGAAGCGCTGTCAGCATAGAATATTTCTGCTTTGCCAGCGATGACCTCTGGCAAATGGAAGATGCAACCTTGATTTCCTTCGCTGTCGAGGAGATGAAAACATTAAAACTTCTTACAAAAAATCGCGTCTTGGATGCTTTTGTGGTGCGGGAAAAAGACAGTTATCCGGCCTATTACATTGGCCATCGCCCCCATTTTGAAGAGCTCAAAAAGTTTGTTGCTCAACTCCCTCATCTTTGGATGATTGGCCGCGGCGGAATGTATAAATAGGGCCTGTCCGAACGAGCTGCAATCCTCTGCTTAAGATGTTTCGAAGGCTAAAAAATATGGGCATAAGCACCGGAATTCGCTGTTATGCCCAAAATTGATACGTTATGATAAGGTATGAATTTTACAAAGACCGTACCA